>NZ_JAMYVK010000004.1:0-191213 GCF_040323975.1 Mesorhizobium sp. M0019
CCCGCGGCCCCCGGCTGTGTGTGTGGCCTCCCCGGCCCGGGCCCCTGCGGGGTGGGGGTGTGTTGGTTCTTGGTACCCCCTGTTGGGGGGGGGGGGGGCGGGGCGCCCCCCCCCACGACCAGGCAACCTCGCCGCAGCTTGCGCGTTGAGCCATCGGAGGGATGACATCAGCCTCGGAGAACCCCCATGAAAACCCTTCTATCCATCACTGCGGCAGCGATGATGGCTGGCGCACCTTTGGCTGCTTTTGCCCAATCGGCGACGCTGACGCCTCTAACGACCGACACCATGAGCAAGGTTGACACCGCGACGTTCGTCAAGACCGTGCCCATCGCCAATACATTCGAAATCGAATCGAGCCGACTTGCGCAGACGCAGGCGACTGCCGACGACGTGAAGGCATTCGCGGCGCAAATGGTCACGGACCACACCAAGGCCGGCGAGGACTTCAAGGCGGCGCTCAGCAAGGGTCAGACGACTTCGGCCACCGCGCCAGCCGGCCCGTCGCTGGACACCAAGCACCAGGCGCTGCTCGACCAACTCAAGGAGGCCAGCGGGGACAGCTTCCAATCGAAATATATCGACATGCAGACCCAGGCGCATAAGGAAGCGGTGGCGCTGTTTTCCGCTTACGCGAATTCCGGCGACGATCCGGCGATGAAGGAGTTTGCCAAGAAGACGCTGCCGGTGCTGCAAATGCACGAACGTCATCTCAAGGACCTCGCTGCCGCGCATCAATGAGAGCGAAGAGTGCCTTTTGCAAACGAAAGGCCGCCCCACACACGGCCTGTGTGACGCAGCTGTCGTCCGGCCACACGGCCGGGAACAAAGCACCGAGAGTGCCGTTATTTATCCGGCTTGTTCGGGGAGGATCCAATGGAAGGCGGCATTCGCGGGGCCTCAAGGATAGTAGCGCCGGCTTTCGGCGCCGTCCTGGTCGCCGCTGTCACAGGCTGAAATCGCTTTCCGAACGGGACAGGCTGCCTTCATGCGCTACGGCGAGATATTTGCAAATGTTACGGCACTCATGTTGCTGGCCTTGATGATTGGCGGCGTCTTCGTCCTGTTTGGAGAGCCGCTGTGGCCGCGGCACTACGCGAGAATGGTGCTGGTTACGGATATCGATGCCATGAGCACCGCGTCAGTCCGAACAAGCTGCGTGCCCAGTCCCTGCCTGCCCGACATCATCGATCACACCGTGCTCACTCCTCGCCCCGAGGACGGACCTTGATTTGCGATTTGCAGACGCGGAGCGAGGAGATGCGGAAAGGCCCGCCACGCGACCTGCGCGACGGACCCTTTGGTTCAATCAAACCGTCTGGCCACAACTAAGTCAGGATAATCACGATCTTGTAGGTATTCGGGTCGACGATGACGATCCGGCCGTCGGCGAGCACGAAATACTCATAGCCTTCGTAAGCCGGAACGATCTTGACGATGCGCGCCGGCAGACGATGCAGCCGGACCTTCTTCCGCGGAACCTCGATGCCGACAGAGATGTCGAAATCGACGCTGGAAACCGGTTGGACGTTCGTCTCCTTGATGACCTGCGTGATCTGGGTTTTCTGTTCAACGGTCACATTGCTGATGGAAGCGGTCGAACTCTGGTCCTGCGTCTGCGTCGAGGCATTGCCCTGAGTCTGCTCGGTGGTGGTGGTTCCGGCCTTGCCCTGGGCGTGCTGATCGGTCTTCATCTTTGTGTTGCCCTGGGCTTGCTGGTCAGTCGTTGCGCCGGCCTTGCCTTTGGCTTGCTCATCGGTCTTCAGCTTCTTGTTGCCTTGCGCCTGTTGATCAGTTGCAGCGCCGGTCTTGCCCTGAGCCTGCTCGCCCATTTTGGCGCCGTTCTGGCAATTGGCAGTGCCGGCTGCACAATTGGCGCCGGACTGGTCGTCGGTCGACTGCTGCGTCTGGGCAAGTGCAGCCCCGCAACTGACGCTGATTGCTAGCATGCTGGTGATCAGAACGCCTTTCATGAGAGATCTCCTTGGAAAACGCGTCCCTTCACCGCGTAAAACCGCGGCTAAAAAACTTTGTTCCAAACTAATGGAGGGAAACGGCAAGCGATCCGAGTGGCGGAACAAGCTCCACCTGATGACGTTACCGGCCTATAGCGACCCCGCTGCGAACAGCATGACGCGGCGCAGCGCAGAGGTGGCTCACCACGAAAGGAGACGATCATGAGAATGCATCTTTCGGCAGCCGCGGCTGGGTTCTTGCTGCTTGCGGGTATTGGCGCCGCTGCCGCTCAGGACGTGGTCATCGAACCGCAGCAGGAGACGATCGTACGCGAGTATGTGAAAAAGCAGCCTCTGGCGTCCGTGCAGCTTCCCGGCGTGGAGCTCAATGTCGGCTCGACCCTGCCCGATACCGTCGAGCTTCATGAGGTTCCCGACGTCAAATACCGCTATGTCGTCGTCGACAATCGGACCGTCCTGGTCGATCCTGGCACGCGCAGGATTGTAAAGGTCATCGAGTGAGCAAGCGCGTCGCTTTGAAGGGACATGCGGCGCGTCCAGCATTGTCGACATCCCACACTGCTGCCCGTGTTGGGCATTCGGACGCAGAAAGGCCCGCCGCTTCGAAGCACGGCGGGCCTCATAGCGGAGACGACGTCCGGACAATTTCTGAACCAGCATTGGGTTAGAACGCATGATCCCAGCACGCCCTGTGCTCGCCAGGCCCGAAACTTTGAGAGAATATTCCTGGCTTCGCATTTCGCGGGAAATACGGTGCTTTGATCCGACGGTCAGCATTCCCGATGATGCCGGCAAGGCTTGGCACTCCGCCTGGCCGCAACGACTTCAGAACCGACGGGATAGATCATGTCTGGGAATACCAACACTTTGCTCTCATTTCTCTCCGCAACTATAAACCGGCGCGCCGGTCTGGCTGTACTTTTCGCGTCGGCGGTTGCGATTGTCGGCCTTGCTGCGCCGTCGTTCGCCGAAGACAAGACGGCGGTCAAGGTCGGCATCATGAGCGGCGAGGACGAGGATGTGTGGCGCGTCGTCACCGCCCAGGCGGCGGAGAGGGGGCTGACGATCGAGACCGTGGTGTTCAACGACTACACCCAGCCGAATGAAGCACTCGAGCGTGGCGAAATCGACGCCAACGCCTTCCAGCACAAGCCCTATCTCGACAACCAGATCAAGACGCAGGGCTATCACATCGTCCCGGTCGGCTATACCGGGGTCTGGCCGATCGGCCTCTATTCCAAGAAGTACACGAAGATTGCCGACCTGCCCGAAGACGCCGTCATTGGCGTGCCGAACGACCCGTCCAATGAGGGCCGCGCACTGCGCGTTCTGCAGAGCGAAGGTCTGATCAAGCTCAGGGAAGGCACCGGCATTCTGGCTACGACGACCGACATTGCCGAAAACCCGAAGAAATTAGTCGTCAAGGAGCTTGACGCCGGGATTGTCGGGCGCTCGGTGGAAGACCTCGACGGGGCCGTGGTCAACACGGATTGGGCGCTTAAAAGCGGCCTCACACCGGAGAACCGCATCGCCCAGGAGGCGGTGGCCGACAATCCCTACCGCAACTTCATCGCGGTCAAGGCCGGCAATGAAAACCAGCCCTGGGTAAAGACATTGGTCGCCTCCTACCAGAACGAAAAGGTGAAGGCCGAATTCGACCGAGTCTACAAGGGAACCGGCATCAGCGCCTATTGATGCCGAGCTCGACTGGGCGCCGAAGCCCGGCATGATAAAACGGTCCGCGCTTCAACGCGGACCGCGATCGCGTTTGCGGGACACCAATACAGGAACTTTTATGAACCAGCATTTCGCCTCGGTCACCGAAGTCATGCGTCCCGTCGGCGGCCGCTCCGCCGGACCGAATGATGTCGTGCGCCTCATCGAGCTGAAGCGCCGCTTCGGCGCGACAGCGGCGCTGGACGGCGTGTCGCTCAGCGTGCGCCAGGGCGAGATCCTCGGCATCATCGGCCGCAGCGGCGCCGGCAAGTCGACGCTGATACGCTGTTTGAACGGCCTGGAGCGGCCGGATTCAGGACAGGTCTTCATCGAAGGCCGCGACATCAGCCGGCTCGGCGAGCGCGAATTGCAGCCGCTGCGCCGGCGCATCGGCATGATCTTCCAGCATTTCAACCTGCTGTCCGCCAAGACGGTCGAAGACAATGTAGCGCTGCCGCTCAAGATCGAAGGCCGGCCCAGGGTCGAACGCCTGGCACGCGCCGCCGAGCTGCTCGAGCTTGTCGGCCTGTCGGAGAAGGCGAAAGCCTTTCCGGCGTCGCTGTCGGGCGGGCAGAAGCAGCGCGTCGGCATTGCCCGGGCGCTTGCGGCGCGCCCGGCGCTGCTGCTGTCGGACGAAGCGACCTCGGCGTTGGACCCGGAGACGACGCGCTCCATCCTTGCCTTGCTCAGAGACATCAACCGGCAGCTCGGCCTGACCATCCTGCTGATCACGCATGAGATGGAGGTGATCCGCTCGATCGCCGACCGGGTCGCGGTGATCGACGCTGGGCGGATCGTCGAGCAAGGGCCGGTGTGGTCGGTCTTTGCCGACCCGAAATCGGCGATCACACAAAGCCTGCTCGGCGGCATCCGGCCGCAATTGCCGGCGGAGATCGCAAGCCAGCTAACGCAGAACGCCGGCGTGGAGGCGATCCTCAAGATCGACGTGGCCGGTGAGGCCGCGCGAAGCCCGCTTTTGTCCGATCTTGCCTCGGCAGTTCCCGGCTCGTTCCGCCTCGTGCATGGCGGCATCGATCACGTCCAGCAGCAGCCTGTCGGGACACTGTTCGTGGCGGTCGCCGGCAGCAATGAAGCTCACCTGGCAGAGGTGATCGCGTTCTTGAAAGCCCGCCAAGCGCGGGTGGAGGTGCTTGGCCATGTCGCCGGTCCTGTTTGAGCTTCTCGTCCGTTCGATCTGGGAAACGATCCTGATGACGGCCGCCTCCGGCCTCATCTCGCTGGTTTTCGGGCTGCCGCTCGGCCTGGCGCTGGTCGCCACCGACCGCGGCGGTATCGCCGAAAACCTGTGGGTGAACCGCGCGCTCGGAGCGCTCATCAACGGCTTCCGCTCGGTGCCTTTCATCATCCTGCTGGTTGCGCTGATCCCGGTGACGCGGCTGATCGTCGGCACCTCGATCGGCACCTGGGCAGCGATTGTGCCGCTGTCGATCGCGGCGACGCCCTACTATGCCCGGATCGCCGAAGTGTCGCTGCGCGAGGTCGACCACGGGCTGATCGAGGCGGCACGCGCCATGGGCGGCAACCGCTGGACGATCATTCGAGAGGTGCTGGTGCCGGAAGCGTTGCCCGGCATCGTCGCCGGCTTTACGGTGACGCTGGTGACGCTTATCGGCGCCTCGGCCATGGCTGGCGCCATCGGCGCCGGCGGGCTCGGCGACCTCGCCATCCGCTATGGATACCAGCGCTTCGAGACGTCCGTCATGATCGCCGTTGTCATTGTGCTGATCGTCCTGGTCTGCGGTATCCAGTGGGCCGGCGACCGGCTGGTCGCGAGGCTGGATCACCGCAACTGATCGTTGGTCGCAAATAAGGGAAATCCGGGGCCGCGCCGTCAGCCGGCGCGCCTCTTTTCCGTGGCTGCCCGGTCGATCCCCAATCCATCCGCCGAGAGAGCGACGCCGAACTTTTCGGCGGCTTCTGCGGGCGTGTAATAGCCCAGCGCGACATCCCTCGACACCAGATCGGCGTCCCGCTGCAACGGATCGCCGTAGCCGCCGCCGCCCGGTGTGCCGACGCGCACGCGATCGCCTGCCTTCAGCGCGATGTCCTGCTCCTTGGATAGATGCCGCGGCACATGTTCCTTGCCGTCGCGGAACACGGTCACCGTGTTGACCGCGCCGTCCTTGCCGCCGAGCGCGCCCTGTGGGCCGAAGCGGCCATGGTCCATGACGAAGGAGGCACGGGCGTCGCCGCGCAGGATCTCGACCTCATAGGCGAGGCCAAAACCGCCGCGATGCTTGCCGGCGCCGCCCGAGCCTTCGCGCAGGGCGTAGTGGCGGTAGAGCACCGGGAAGGCCTGCTCCATGATTTCGACTGGTGGCGACTTGGAAATGCCGATGGTCGAGCAGCCATTGGTCAGGCCGTCGTGACCGGCATTGCCGCCATAGCCGCCGCCGGAGATCTGGTACATGACATAATCGCGGCCGCGGGCCGGATCGTTGCCGCCGAGCGCGAAATTGCCGCTGGAGCCGGCCGGAGCCGCCGTCACCTTGTCCGGCAGCGCCTGCACCATCGCAGCGAACACCGCCTCGGCAATGCGCTGCGAAACCTCGGCCGCGCAGCCCGATACCGGGCGCGGATATTTGGCGTCGAGGAAGGTGCCTTCCGGCCGCCTGACGATCAGCGGCTCGAAGGCACCGGCGCTGATCGGCACGTCGGGGAAAATGTGCCGCATGGCGAGATAGACCGAGGACAAGGTCGTCGCCAGCACGCTGTTCATCGGCCCAGCGCAGGGCTTTGACGAACCGGAGAAGTCGAAGCTGAGCGTGTCGCCCTGTTTTTCGACCGCCAGCGCGATAGTCAGCGGTTCGTTGACCACGCCGTCGGAATCAACAAAAGCCTGCGACCGGTAAATGCCGTCGGGAATGGCTGATATGTTCGCGCGCATCTGTTCGGCGGCGCGGCGGCGCAGTTCGGCGATCGCTTCGACGACCGTTTCGTCTCCGTAACGATCCAGGATTCCGTTCAGTCGGTCTTGACCGATCAGCAGTGCCGCCGCCTGCGCGCGGATGTCGCCGATGCGCTGGTCGGCAACCCTGATGTTCGAGCAGATGATGGCGTAGATCTCAGGGTCGAGCACGCCCTTCTTGAATAATTTCACCGGCGGCAGTCGCAAGCCTTCCTGCTCGACCGCCGTTGCCGAGGCGGAAAAGCCGCCCGGCACCGAACCACCGATGTCGGGCCAGTGGCCGGTGTTCGACAGCCAGCAGAATATCTTGCCGTCGCGGTAGACCGGCATGGCGAAGCGCACATCCATCAGATGGGTGCCGCCGAGATAGGGATCGTTGACGATGTAGATATCGCCCGGCTCGGGCGGCAGGCAGCGTCCGTCGGCGATCATCTCGATCACGGTTTTGGTCGAATACTGCATGACGCCGACGAACACCGGCAGGCCCTGGCTGCCTTGCGCGATCAGCGAACCATCGAGCGCCGAATAGATGCCATCCGAACGGTCATTGGCCTCGGCGATGACAGGCGAGAACGCGGCGCGCGAAAATGTCAGGTCCATTTCGTCGCAGACTTGCTGTAGCGCCGCCTGGATGACCGAAAGGGTGATGGCGTCGAGTTTTTCCATCTCAGGCCTCGCCGATATCGATGATGATGTTGCCGTCGGCATCCGATCGCGCCCGGTCGCCGGGCTCCAGCACAGTCGTCGCGTCCATCTGTTCGAGGATCGCCGGACCTTCGATTGTTGCGTCGAGCGGCAACTTCTCTCTGCTGTAGACCGGCGTGTCGTACCAGCGCCCGCCATACCAGACAGGCCGGATCTCGCGCCGCGCCTCTTCGAGCGTTTTGGCGCGCCCAGCCGGGTCGATCAGCCGGGACAGATCGATTGCCGGCCGCACGCCGGTGACCGAGGTGTTGAGGTTGACCAGATTGGCGCGGATTTCCGGCAACTGGACCTTGAAGCGGGCGAAATAGGCCTTCTCGAACAGTTGCTGCAGTCCCTCGCGTGTCACCGCAGACGACGGCAGCGGCACGTTGATGATATGCGTCTGGCCGACGAACTGCATGTCGGCGGAATGCGTGACGCGGATCATTTCCGGCTTCACCGCCTCCTTGCCGATCAGCTCTTTGCCTTCGTTTCGGTGCCGTTCCAATGTCTCGTGGAGTTGGATTTTCTCGAGACTGGCTACCGGCTGGTTGACCGTATTAACGAAATCATGGCGCAGATCGGCGACGACGCAGCCGAGCGCATTGGTGATGCCCGGCCGCGCCGGCACCAGCACCTTGGGCAGGCCCAGCTCGCGCGCCAGTGCCGTCGCATGCAGCGGCCCGGCGCCGCCGAAGGCGAACAGCGCGAAATCGCGCGGGTCGTGGCCGCGCGACACCGAGACCATGCGGATGGCGCCGGCCATCTTCACGTTGCCGAGCCGCAGCACCGCACCCGCCGCCTCGACGCCGGACAAGCCTGTGGCGCGGCCGATCCTGTCCTCGAATATGCCGGTGACCCGTTCGACGGTGACCGGGTTTTCCACCGCGAGCAGCTTCTTCGGCGCCAGCCTGCCGAGCACCAGATTGGCGTCGGTGATGGTCGGCTCCAAGCCGCCGCGTCCGTAGCATATCGGGCCGGGATTGGCGCCGGCGCTTTCCGGGCCGATCTGGATCAGGCCTGCCGCATCGACGTGGGCGATCGAGCCGCCGCCGGCGCCGACCGTATGCACCGCCACCATCGGCACGTGGATCGGCATCGCATACTCGATCTCGATCTCGTTCGACACCGCCGGCTCGGCGTTGCGGATCAGCGCCACGTCGGTCGAGGTGCCGCCCATGTCATAGGTGACCAGGTTTTCGAAGCCGGCGCGTTTTCCCGTATAGGCGGCAGCAATGACGCCGGAAGCGGGGCCGGACATGACAGTCTTGGCCGACTCACGTGTGACAAAGCGGGCCGAGATCATGCCGCCATTGCCGTTCATGATCAGGAAGTCGCGGGCGTAGCCTTTTGACGCCAGCTCCTTGCGCAGCCGCTCGACATAGCGTTCGAGGATCGGTTGCACCGAAGCGTTGACCGAAGCGGTCACGCCGCGCTCGAATTCACGCGCCTCCGAAAGCAGCGCATGGCCTGTCGTGATGTAGCCGTTCGGCCAAAGCTCGGCCGCGATCTCGGCGGCACGCCGCTCATGCGCCGGGTTGGCGTAGGAATGCAGGAAATGGATGACGAGGGATTCGCAGCCGGCCGCGATCAGTTGTGAAATCGCTGCCCGCATCTCGGCCTCGTCGAGCGGGATGCGCACCGCGCCCGAGGCTTCGACCCGCTCCGACACTTCGAGCCGCAGATTGCGCGGGATGATCGGCACGAACGTGCCTGTCATGCCATAGGCCTGCGGCCGTGTCCGCCGGCCAAGCTCGATCACGTCGCGAAAGCCGCGCGTGGTGATCATGCCGGTCTTGGCCAGCCGGCGCTCCAGCACCGCGTTGGTGGTGGTCGTCGTGCCGTGCACGATGAGGTCGATGCCGTCGACCGGAAATCCGGTGGCGCCAAGTGCCGAAACGACGCCGAACGCCTGGTTGTCGACTGTCGTCGGGGTCTTGGCGATGTGCACCCGGCCACCGTCACGGCCGTCGATCAGAAGCAGGTCGGTAAAGGTGCCGCCGACATCGATACCGGCGACGACGCTGCCCGTCGAATCCAGAGCTTGCGCCGAAAAATTCTGTTCCATTGTCGAAACCCGAAATGCCCGAACTGCTTACATGCCTCAGTTTGGAAAGCTGTTTTACGGCGGCGTCTTGACGCAAATATCGTTTGTATACTAATAAATTCCGGACACAAGAGCTTACCGCTTCGGAGTGTGCAAACGGCACGCTGGAACCTGACCGGTTCGGGCGCGCAGGTGAAGATTTGGCGCGGGCGCTGAACTGGCCCGGAAGGTTAGGTTTGATGAACACCACATCCGCGTTCAACACTGCCGGCGCCCGGCCGTTGCAGTTCCCGATACCGGCCAATGTCTATGCCGAAACCGTCGTCTCGGTGAAGCACTATACCGACCGGCTGTTTTCGTTCCGCATCACCCGGCCGCAGTCGCTGCGCTTCCGCTCCGGCGAGTTCGTCATGATCGGCCTGCCCAATGCCGAGAAGCCGGTGTTCCGCGCCTATTCGATCGCCAGCCCAGCCTGGGACGACGAACTCGAATTCTTCTCGATCAAAGTGCCGGACGGCCCGCTCACTTCGGAGCTGCAGAAGATCGAGATCGGCGACACCGTCATCATGCGGCAGAAGTCGACCGGCACGCTGGTGGTCGACGCGCTGACGCCGGCCAAGCGCCTGTTCATGATCTCGACCGGCACCGGCATTGCTCCCTTCGCCAGCCTGCTGCGCGATCCCGACACCTATGAGAAGTTCGAGCAGGTGGTCCTGACCCATACCTGCCGCGACAATGCCGAGCTCACCTACGGCCAGGCGCTGGTGGCCGCACTGGAGAACGATCCGCTGATCGGCGAACTGACCGGCGGCCGCGTCACGCTCTACAATTCAACGACGCGTGAGACCTCCGAGCGCATGGGCCGCATCACCGCGCTGATCGGCTCGGGCAAATTCTACAGCGATCTCGGCATCGACAAGCTCAATCCCGAGACCGACCGCATCATGATCTGCGGCTCGATGCATATGCTCAAGGACGTCAAGGAACTGGCCGAAAGCCTCGGCTTCCAGGAAGGCTCGCTGCACCATCCGGCAAGCTTCGTCGTCGAGCGCGCCTTCGTCGGCTGAGACGCGCAGTTCAGCGTCCACTGGTTCGAGACCCTGATTTTGATCATGCGGTCAAAAATCGGCTGCCTTGACTGTCTTTTTCCGCTATGACCGCTTGAAGGACTCGTGAAGCGCCGCTTCACGGTCTATCTTCGGCATAAGTCGCTGAACAAGGGGCAGGAGATGAGCAGCACAATCCGCGAAACCGACGTCGGCACATCGAAGGTCACGCCGCTGCCGGCGCGCGCCGCCGCCAATGCGCCGATGCCGCAAGCCCATGGCATTGCTCGCAATCCCGGCATGAGGCTCGATCTCGGCTTCATGGAATCGATGCGCGGTGTCAACCGCTCGGCGCTGGAACGCCGCGTCGCCAGCCTGACCAAAAGACGCTCGATCAAGGCCGATAACCAGGCCGCCTGGCTGCTGCGCGCCGTCGCCTGCATGGACCTGACGACGCTGAACTCGAACGACACGGAAGAGCGCGTGCGCCGGCTTTGTGCCAAGGCGGTCAACCCGTTCCGTCGCGACATTGCCGAGGGGCTGGGCATTACTGGTGAAAAGATCCGCCCGGCGGCGGTCTGCGTCTATCAGCCCTTCGTCGCCACTGCCGTCGAAGCGCTGCGCGGCAGCGGCGTCCACGTCGCCGCCGTTTCGAC
The DNA here is from genome assembly GCF_040323975.1 of Mesorhizobium sp. M0019. Lineage (NCBI taxonomy): Bacteria > Pseudomonadati > Pseudomonadota > Alphaproteobacteria > Hyphomicrobiales > Phyllobacteriaceae > Mesorhizobium > Mesorhizobium sp. M0019. The sequence goes on from NZ_JAMYVK010000004.1 coordinate 11,055, forward strand.
CGCCTTCCCGCATGGCCTTGCACCGCTTTCGACACGTCTGCAGGAGATCGAAGCATCGGTAAGGGACGGCGCCGACGAGATCGACGTCGTCATCCCGCGCGGCTTGGTATTCGGGGCGAAATGGCAGGAGTTCTATAACGAGATTGTCTCGATGCGCGCCGCTTGCGGCGAGGCCCATCTGAAGGTGATCCTCGGCACCGGCGACCTCGCGACGCTGCGCAACGTCATGCTCGCCTCGATGGTGGCGATGATGGCGGGTGCAGATTTCATCAAGACCTCGACCGGCAAGGAAAGCGTCAACGCGACGCTGCCGGTCGGCCTTGCCATGGTGCGCGCGATCCGCGCCTATTTCGAGGAAACCGGCTATCTCATCGGCTTCAAGCCGGCCGGTGGCATTTCCACGGCAAAAGCCTCGCTCGATTGGCTGGTGCTGATGAAAGAAGAACTGGGCCGGCCGTGGCTGGAGCCGGAGCTGTTCCGCTTCGGAGCATCGAGTCTTTTGACCGATATAGAGCGCCAGCTCGAGCATCATCTGACCGGCCACTACTCGGCCAATCATCGCCACGCGATGGCGTGATTCGGAGCGCTTCATGAACATTCTCGAACGCTATCACGCCATGGAATACGGCCCGGCGCCGGAGGCGCGCAACGAGGCCGATGCGTGGCTTGCCGCGCGGGATTTCGGTAAAGCGCTGTTTATCGGAGGCGACTGGAAGGCAGCCAGCGGAGGCAAAACCTTCGACACCAGCGATCCGTCCTCGAGAAAGCTGCTGGCCAAGGTGTCGGATGCCGGTGCCGCCGATATCGACGCGGCGGTTTCGGCCGCCACAAAAGCGCTGCCGAAATGGAGCGCCAGCACCGGTTATCAACGCGCCAAAGTGCTCTACGCCATCGGCCGCGCCATGCAGCGCCACCAACGGCTGTTCGCGGTATTGGAATCGATCGACAACGGCAAGCCGATCCGCGAAAGCCGCGACATCGACGTGCCGCTGGCCATCCGCCATTTCATCCATCATGCCGGCTGGGCGCAGGCGCTGGACAGGGATTTTCCAGGCCATAAGGGGGTCGGCGTCGTCGGCCAGATCATCCCGTGGAACTTCCCGCTCTTGATGCTGGCCTGGAAGATCGCGCCGGCGCTCGCCGCGGGCTGCACCGTGGTGCTGAAGCCAGCGGAATTCACGCCGCTCACCGCGATCCTGTTTGCCGAGATCTGCGGACGCGCCGGCGTGCCGAAGGGCGTCGTCAACATCGTCCAGGGCGGGCCGGAGGCGGGTGGGGCAATCGTCAATCATCCCGGGATCCAGAAGATTGCCTTCACCGGTTCGTCCGAGGTCGGCAAGATCATCCGCAAGGCCACTGCCGGCTCGGGCAAGAAACTGTCGCTGGAGCTTGGCGGCAAATCGGCATTCGTCGTTTTCGAGGATGCCGACCTCGACAGCGCCGTCGAGGGTCTGGTCGACGGCATCTGGTTCAACCAGGGCCAGGTGTGCTGTGCCGGCTCGCGCCTTCTGGTGCAGGAAGGCATCGCCGACGCCTTCATCGCCAAGGTCAAGACGCGGATGAGCCGGCTGCGCGTCGGCAGCCCGCTCGACAAGAACACCGATATCGGCCCGCTGGTCGATTTGACCCAGCTCGATCGCGTCAAGGGCCTGATCGCCGAGGGCGCCAAGCAGGGCGCAATCTGCTGGCAGCCGGACTCGGCGCTGCCCTCCTCGGGCTATTACCATCTGCCAACGCTGGCGACCGGTGTTTCGCCGGCTAACATCTTGGCACAGGAAGAGGTGTTCGGGCCGGTGCTCGCCACTATGACCTTCCGCAACACCGAGGAAGCGATCGAGCTCGCCAACAACACACGCTATGGCCTGGCCGCTTCGGTGTGGAGCGAGAACATCAATCTTGCCCTGCACGTCGCGCCGCAATTGAAGGCCGGCGTCGTCTGGGTCAACGGCACCAATATGTTCGACGCCTCCTGCGGCTTCGGCGGCTACCGCGAGAGCGGCTTTGGCCGCGAAGGCGGGCGCGAAGGCATGTTCGAATATCTCTCGGCAAAACTACCGCTCGGCCCGATCATCAAACCGGCAACGTCTTCGGCCCAACCTGTCGAGCAGGCGGAAGGTGGCGCCATCGACCGCACGGCAAAGCTGTTCATCGGCGGCAAGCAGGTCCGGCCGGACGGCAATTATTCCTTCGCCATCGCCACCGCCAAGGGCAAGCTTGCCGGCGAGGTCGGTCTCGGCAACCGCAAGGATATCCGTGACGCCGTCGCGGCCGCGCGCGCCTGCAAGGCCTGGCCGGAAGCGACCGCCTACAACCGCAGCCAGGTGCTCTATTACCTGGCCGAAAACCTTTCCGGCCGCGCCGACGAGTTTGCTGTGCGCCTCACCCAACTTGCCGGCGCGACCGCCAAGGCGGCGCGTGACGAGGTCGAGCTGTCGATCGAGCGGCTGTTCCTCTATGCCGGCTTGGCCGACAAATTCGAGGGCCGCGTCCACCAGCCGCCGGCCCGCGCCGTCACGCTGGCACTGCACGAACCGGTCGGGGTCGTCGGTATCGTCGCGTCGGACAACGCACCTTTGCTTGGCTTGATCTCGCTGGTGGCGCCGGCGCTCGCCATGGGCAACACCGTGGTCGCCGTGCCGTCCGAAAAATACCCGCTGCTTGCCACCGACCTCTACCAGGTCATCGAATATTCCGACGTTCCGGCAGGCGCCATCAATATCGTCACCGGCCGTAGCTCCGAGCTTGCCGGCGTATTGGCCAAGCATGACGATGTCGACGGGCTCTGGGTGTTCGCCGATGCCGAGACTTGCGCCAAGGCCGAGGCCGAGTCCATCGGCAATCTCAAGCGCGTCTGGACCGGCAACGGCCACAGCCTCGACTGGCCCTCGAACGAAGCAGCCGGCGATGCCCTGCTGCGCCGTGCGATCGAGGTCAAGAACGTCTGGGTGCCCTACGGCGACTGAGTGCCCCGGAGAGACGTCCGGGCTTGACGGGCCAAAAGATGTTCTTTACCGAGAAAAAACATTTGGCTGGCAGGCGAATATCGAAACAGGCGGGATGGTAGTGCCCGGCTGGCACATTGCGCCCCGGCCTTGCGCCGGTAAAAGCCGGACGACCACAGACGGGCGAGGAGAAAAGCATGGCGGATCTGACAGGCAAAATCGTTGTCGTCACGGCGGCGGCGCAAGGCATCGGCCGGGCGAGCGCGCTGGCGTTCGCCAAGGTCGGCGCCGTCGTCCATGCCACCGACATTAACGAGGTGGTGCTCGCCGACCTCGGCAAGACGCCCGGTATCAAGACCCGCAAGCTCGACGTGCTGAACGACGAGGCGGTGAACGCCGCTTTTGCCGAGATCGGCGCCGTCGACGTGCTGTTCAATTGCGCCGGCTTCGTCCATTCCGGCTCGATCCTCGAGATGAAGGACGGCGATCTCGACTTTGCCTATGATCTCAATGTCCGCTCGATGATCCGCACCATCCGCGCCGTGCTGCCCGGCATGCTGGAGCGCGGCGACGGCTCGATCATCAACATGGCGTCGCTGGCCAGTTCGACCAAGGGCGTGCCGAACCGCTTCGTTTACGGGCTGACCAAGGCAGCCGTCATCGGCCTGACCAAATCGGTCGCCGCCGACTATGTCGGCAAGGGCATACGCTGCAATGCGATCTGTCCGGGCACGGTCGAAAGCCCGTCGCTGCAGGACCGCATGCATGCGCAGGGCGACTACGAAGCAGCTCGCGCCGCCTTCATCGCCCGCCAGCCGATGGGCCGCCTCGGCACGCCCGAGGAAATCGCCGATCTCGCCGTCTATCTGGCCGGCGCCACCTATACGTCGGGGCAGGCTTATAATATCGACGGTGGCTGGTCGATCTAAGAGGCCATTTGAAAACCCTACTCCGCCGGGCGCCTGACGCGGCTTTCTGCGCTTCCGGTGCTCACGTACTTTAAGTACGCTCCGCTCCGGTTCTCGAAACCCACGCCATTCGCCGCAGCGGAGCGAGTTTGCAAACGGCCTCTGGTCGCAACTGGGAGAAAACTGCATGAAACTGCTGCGCTATGGCGAGGCGGGGAGCGAACGCCCCGGCCTGCTCGATGCCGATGGAACGATCCGCGACCTCTCCGCCCATGTCACCGACATTGCCGGCAAGGCACTTGACCCGGCATCGCTCGAGACATTGTCGAAGCTCGACCCGAAGACGCTGCCGGCGGTTTCCGGCAAGCCGCGGATCGGCGCCTGCGTCGCCGGCACCGGCAAATTCATCTGCATCGGTCTCAACTATTCCGACCACGCCGCCGAAACCGGCGCCACCGTTCCGCCGGAGCCGATCATCTTCATGAAGGCAAGCTCGGCCATTGTCGGGCCGAACGACGACGTGCTGATCCCGCGCGGCTCGGTCAAGACCGATTGGGAAGTCGAGCTCGGCGTGGTCATCGGCAAGACCGCTAAATATGTCACCGAGGCCGAGGCGCTGGATTATGTCGCCGGCTACTGCGTCGCGCATGACGTCTCCGAGCGCGCCTTCCAGGCCGAGCGCCAGGGCCAGTGGACCAAGGGCAAATCCTGCGACACGTTCGGGCCGATCGGCCCGTGGCTGGTGACCAAGGACGAGGTCAAGGACCCGCAGAACATCCCGATGTGGCTGACGGTCAACGGCAAGACGATGCAGAACGGCTCGACCAAGACCATGGTCTTCGGCGTCGCTTATCTCGTCTCCTATCTCAGTCAGTTCATGTCGCTGCACCCCGGCGACATCATCTCGACCGGCACGCCGCCCGGTGTCGGCCTCGGCATGAAGCCGCCGGTCTTCCTGAAGCCCGGCGACGTGGTCGAGCTCGGTATCGAGGGGCTGGGCATCCAGAAGCAGACGTTCAAGGCGGATTTGTAGGCGCTCTTCCTTCTCCCCTTGTGGGAGAAGGTGGATCGGCGCGCAGCGCCGAGACGGATGAGGGGTGCTGGAAGAAACGCGACGAGAAAACATCGAAGGATTTCCGTCGCTTACGCCTTCAGCGTAGCGATCCGTCCAACACCCCTCATCCGACCGAGCTTCGCTCGGCCACCTTCTCCCACAAGGGGAGAAGGGGAGTCGGCGCCTGCGCTACTTCAGCACCTTCCCATCGGCTCCAAACCGGTATGTCTTTGCCGGATCCGGCGTCGCATAGAGCGTGGCACCCGGCTCAGCGTTATAGACGCCGAAGATGCGCACTGTGATCAACCCGGCCTTCTCGCAGTCGAGATAGAGGTTGGTGTCGGCGCCAAGGTGCTCGGCATGGACGACCGTGCCTTTCCAGGCGCCGGATTTGGGATCGACGGTCAGATGTTCGGGACGGACGCCGATGGTCTTGGCCGTCTCGCCAAGCCTGGCGCCGTCGACGAAATTCATCTTCGGTGAGCCGATGAAGCCGGCGACGAATTCATTTGCCGGCGAATTGTATAGCTCCATCGGTCCGCCGATCTGCTCGATCTTTCCCGCGTTCAGCACGACGATCTTGTCGGCCAGCGTCATCGCCTCGACCTGGTCGTGGGTGACATAGATCATCGTGGCCTTCAGCCGGCGATGCAATTGCGCGATCTCCAGCCTGGTGTTGACGCGCAGTGCGGCGTCGAGGTTCGAGAGGGGCTCGTCGAACAGAAAAAGCTTGGGCTCACGCACCACGGCGCGGCCGATGGCGACGCGCTGGCGCTGGCCGCCGGAGAGCTCGGCCGGCCGCCTCGAGAGGTAGGGCTCCAGCGACAGCATCGACGAGGCGATGCCGATGCGGCGGTCGATCTCGGCCGCCGGCGTGCCCGCCTGCTTGAGGCCGAGGCCCATATTGTTCTTCACCGTCAGATGCGGGTAGAGCGCATAGGTCTGGAACACCATGGCGATGCCGCGCTTGGCCGGCGGGGTGGCCGAAACGTCCGCCCCGTCGATGACCACGCGGCCTGAGGTCGAGTCCTCCAGCCCGGCAATGACCCTGAGCAGCGTCGACTTTCCGCAGCCGGATGGACCGACGAAGACGACGAACTCGCCATCCGTCACCTCGAGGTTGATGCCCTTCAGCACCTCGACCGGTCCAAAGGCCTTTTTTACATTCTCGATGTTCAGCGAGCCCACGGCGTCGTCCCTGTTCTAGAGTTTCACGGCGAGGCCGCTGCGCACGCTCTCGTCTGCGGCAAGGCAGACGGCGAGCGACTTCACCGCGTCGTCCATGTGACGGGTCAAGTCCAGATCCTCGCGGACCGCCTTCAGCACAAACGCCTGTTCCAGGTCGCAGAGGTCCTGATGGCCGGGCTCGCCTTGCATCGACAGCATCTCGTCCGGTTTGGCGAACTTGCCGTCGGCTCCGGTCGCCGCACTGTGCAGGCGGATGGTCGAGGTCTTGGTGTGGGTGCCGATGTCGTCGGACCTGACACCCTCCTTCATGACGATCGACACGCAGCCATTGGGCGAGATCACGTCTTTCACGAAAAAAGCCGTCTCCGAAATCATCGGCCCCCAGCCGGCCTCGTACCAGCCGACCGAACCGTCGTCGAACAGCACCTGCAGATGACCGTAATTGTACATCGACGGCGCGATCTCGTCGCTCAGCCGTAGCCCCATGCCGCGCACCTCGACTGGTCTGGCGTCGGTGATCTGCAGCATCACGTCGAGATAATGCACGCCGCAGTCGACGATCGGCGACGTCGTCTGCATCAGCTGCTTGTGCGTCTCCCAGGTATGTCCGGAGGATTGCTGGTTGAGATTCATGCGGAACACGTAAGGGCCGCCGAGCTTCCGCGCCTCGGCAATCAGCCTGATCCAGGACGGATGGTGGCGCAGGATATAGCCGATCACCAGTTTTTTGCCGTTGGCCTTGGCGGCGGCGACGACGCGCTCTGCATCCGCGACGGTGGTTGCCAGCGGCTTTTCGAGGAAGACGTGGCAGCCGGCCTCGAACGCCTTGACGGCATAGTCAGCATGGCTGTCGGAATAGGTGGCGATGCAGGCGACGTCGGGCTTTTCGTCGCGTAGCGCCTCGTCGAAGGAACGCCGGATGGCGTAGGTCGAAAGCCCTTCCGGCAGCGGCACATCGGAGCGGTTGACCAGCGCGGCGATCTGGAATCCCGGATTGGTGTGATACGCCAGCGCATGGCTGCGCCCCATGTTGCCGAGGCCGGCGATGACAACGCGAAGAGGTTGTTGCGAACTCACTTGACTGCTCCCGAGGTGATGCCGCGGATCAGCTGCCGTGAGAAGATGACGTAGAGGATCAGTACCGGCATGATTGCCAGCGACAGCGCCGCCAGGATGGCGTTCCAGTTGGTGACGAACTGGCCGAGAAACAGCTGGGCGCCGAGCGTCACCGTCTTGGTCTCCTCCGACGGCGCCAGGATCAGCGGGAACCACAGATCGTTCCAGATCGGGATCATGGTGAAGACGGCGACGGTCGCCATCGATGGGCGCACCAGCGGCAGCACCAGCCGGAAAAAGATGGTGTATTCGGACAGGCCGTCGATCCTGCCCGCATTCTTCAGATCGTCCGAGACCTGCTTCATGAATTCCGACAGGATGAAGACGGCAAGCGGCAGGCCTTGCGCGGTATAGACCAGGATCAGCGCCGTCAGCGTGTTGACTAGCCCGCTCGCCACCATCAATTGCAGGATGGCGACGGTGGCAAGGCGGATCGGGATCATGATGCCGAGCGCCAGATAGAGCCCCATCAGCGAATTGCCGCGGAAGCGGTATTCCGACAGCGAGAAAGCCGCCATGGCGCCGAACAAAAGCACGAAGAACAGCGAGGCGACGGTGACGACAAGGCTGTTCTGGAAATAGTGGATGAAATCGCCCTGGCCGATCACCGTCGTGTAGCCGATTAGATCGAAGGTTTTCGGCGTCGGCGGCGCCAGCGGCGCACCGAAGATGGCGGCGCGCGATTTGAACGAATTCATGATGACGAGGATGACCGGAAACAACGCGATGGCGGTGTAGGTCAACAGGATCGCGTGGGCGCCAATGGTGCGGGGCAGCGAGCGGGTTGCCGTGCTCATGTCACGCCTCAGAACTGGTAGCGACGCAGGCGCGTCTGCACGAGGAACAGGTAGACGCAGACGCCGCCCAGGATGATCAGGAACATCATCGTGGCGATTGCCGCGCCCATGTTGGGATCACCGATCTGCAACTGGAAGCCGAAGAAGGCGCGGTAGAGGAAGGTGCCGAGGATATCGGTTGAATAGTTCGGTCCGGCGAGCGCCCCTTGCGCGGTGTAGATCAGGTCGAACGCGTTGAAATTACCGACGAAGGTCAGGATCGAGATGATGCCTATCGACGGCAGGATCAGCGGCAGCTTGATCTTCCAGAACTGCGACATGCCGGTGATGCCGTCGCATTCAGCGGCCTCGATCACCTCTTCGGGGATGGACAGCAATGCCGCATAGATCAGCATCATCGGGATGCCGACGAACTGCCAGACCGAGATCAGGCTGAGTGTGGTCAGCGCGTACTGCTCCTTGCCCAACCAGGGCGTGAACAGGCTCTTGAGGCCGACCAGATCGAGCAGATGCGGCGCCACGCCCCACAGCGGCGACAGGATCAGCTTCCAGGCGAAGCCGACAATGACGAAGGACAGGATCGTCGGCACGAAGATCGCCGTTCGGTAGAAGGCGGAGAATCTCAGCCGCGGGCTCGACAGCAGCGCCGCCAAAAGGACGCCGATCGGATTCTGCACCAGCATGTGGATGATGAAGAACCAGACATTGTTCCGGAGAGCATTCCAGAAGCCCACCGACCAGTTAGGATCGCCGAACAGCGTGCGGAAGTTTGCCAGTCCCACGAAGACTTGGGACTGGTCTATGTTGCGGAACAAGGAGAGCTGCAGCGTGCCGGCCAGCGGCAGGATCATGATTGCCGTATAGACCAGCACTGCCGGCGCCAGAAAGACGCCGATGTGCCAGCGGAACGGTCTTTTCGGTGTTGCGGCCATGAGTTCGGTCCCGCCGATCAGGTTCTTGCAATTGCCGTCAAAGGGCGCGGCGCCTCCCTCCCCTCGAGGGGAGGGTGCCTCGCAAAGCGAGGCGGGTGGGGTCGGCAGAGGCAGCGCGCCATCGTCGTTCGACCGTGCTTTCCAGCAGCGATCAAGCCGCAGCCTGCCTCGACCGACTCCCTCTGTCGCCTTCGGCGACATCTCCCCCTCGAGGGGGGAGACAACGCTTCGCCGCACTCTTACTTCGCCGGCTTGTACCAGCTGTCGAGGCCGTCCTGCAGCTTCTTGGCGGCAGCTTCCGGCGTGTCGGTGCCGTTGATGACGTTAGCCGATTCAACCCATGTCTCGTTTTCGAGGTTCGGCGTACCGCGGCCCAGGATCTGGTAAGTCGAGCGGATCGTCGACTTGCACTTGTCGCGCCAGGAGACGAATTCCTGCGCCAGCGGGTCTTCCATCTTCACCGGCGTGTTGTTCAGGCTGAAGAAGCCCGGCAGCGCGTTGGCATAGATGGTGGCAAAATCAGGCGAGGCCACCCAGGACAGGAAGGTCTTGGCCGCGTCGGCGTTCTTGGACGCCGCATTGAGGCCCATGCCGATGTCGGTGTGGTCGGAGATGTAACAGGTGTCGCCGGCCTTCTGCACCGGCGGCGGGAAGGCGCCCATCTTGAACTGCGCCTGCGTGTTGAACAGGCCGATCTCCCACGAGCCGGCCGGGTAGATGGCGGCGCGGCCGAGCGTGAACAGGTTCTGGCTGTCCGGATAGGTCTGCGCCTCGAAACCGTCGCCAAGATAGGGCTTCCACTTGGCAAGCTCGGCATAAGGTGCGACCCACTGAGGGTCGGTCAGCTTCTGCTCGCCCTTGATCAGTGCGGCGCGGCCTTCCTCGCCCTTCCAGTAGTTCGGGCCGATGTTCTGGTAGCCCATGGTCGCGGCTTCCCAGAGGTCCTTGGTGCCCATCGCCATCGGGATGTAGGTGCCGTCGGCCTTGATCTTGTCGAGCGCGGCGAAGAATTCGTCGCGCGTCTCCGGCACCTTGATGCCGAGCTTGTCGAAGGCGTCCTTGTTGTAGATGAAGCCATGGATGACCGAGGCCATCGGCACGCAGAATGTCGCCTTGCCGTCGTCGGTCTGCCAGGCCGACTTGGCCACCGGGGAGAAGTTCTCCATGCCCGGCAGCGCCGACAGATCGGCGAGGTTGCCCTTCTTGAAGAGTTCCAGCGACTTGTCGAACGGGCGGCAGGTGATCAGGTCGCCCGCCGAGCCGGCGGCGAGCTTGGCGCCGAGGGCGGCGTCATATTCGGTTGGCGCCGACGGCGCGAACACCACCTTGATGCCCGGGTTCTTGGCTTCGAAGGCCGGGATCAGTTTGTCCTTCCAGATGGCAAGGTCGTCGCCGCGCCAGCTTTCGATGTTGAGCGTTACGTCGTCGGCATAAGCCACCCCGGCGGAGCCGAGAATGCTGGTGCCGAGAAGAAGTGCCGTCAGTAGCTTCGTTGTCATGCTCAGTCTCCCTGTTGACCTTTTTCAGGTTCGGTTTTGATGAGAACAGAGGCATTGCGCCCCTTGCTCCCCTCGATCGCGGAAAGGGCCGGCCGCAGCTTGTGGCCGGTCCCTTCCAATATCTTCTCGGCTGCATCGGCGCTGGCGGCGCCGGCGGCGAGCAGAATAGCGGTCTTGACGACGCCGCCGCTCCTTTCGAGCAGGCGCGCCGCCTCGTCCTTGTCGCGCCCGCTGACAGCGGCAACGATGCGTGCGGCGCGGTCGCGCAGCTTGATGTTGTCGGCCATGAGGTTGACCATGTAGCCGTCATGGACATGGCCGAGATGGATGGCGGCGAGCGTCGACAGCATGTTGAGCGCGATCTTCTGGGCGGTGCCTGCGCCCATGCGCGTTGAGCCGGCAATCAGCTCCGGCGGCGTTTCGAGCAGGATGGCGATGTCGGCCAGCCGCAACAGCGGCGCATCCCTGTTGTTGGCGATGGCAATGGTCGCCGCACCGCGGCGCCTGGCGTCCTCGATCGCCCTGACTGCATAAGGTGTCGAGCCGCTGGCCGAGACGGCGATCAGGCAGTCGCCCTTGCCGATGCGGGCGGCGGCAACTGCTGCTGAAGCTTTCTCGGTGTCGTCCTCCGGCCCGCCGGCCAGTGTCTTGAAGGCCTCGTCGCCGCCGGCGATCAGGATGGCGATGCGGTCGCGTTGGATGCCGAAAGTGCCCGGCAGCTCAAGCGCATCGGCCAGTGCCATCAGGCCCGAACTGCCGGCAGCCGCATAGGCGAGCTTGCCGCCGCTTTTCAGTCTGCTTGCGATGATTTCGGCTGCCGCGGCAATGGCAGGAATGGCGCCGTGCACAGCCTTGGCGGCCTCGATCTGTGCGTTGGCCAACGAGGAAAGGACGGCTTCCGGGGCCTGGATATCCAGTCCCTCGGCATTCTGGTGAAGCGCTTCGGTGCGCGTTTCGGCCATCCGCTTTCCTCCAATCGAGAAAACCATACCAAAAAAATACCACTTGTCCACACGCATTAATGAAATCCTTGCGGCGGTGCAGGCTTGCGAACGAAATTGGGCGATTTTCCAACAAACTACGCCTTAACTTTTTTGAAACGGAAATTAAGCCTTGGCTATTGGTATTTTATTGGTATTATCCGCCCGGAGGAGAACTCGCGTGAAATTCGTGCTCGGCATCGATGGCGGCGGCACCAGCTGCAGGGCGGCCCTTGCAACGGCCGACGGCAGCGTCCTCGGCCGCGCCAAAAGCGGTGCCGCCAACATCCGAACCGATCTCACCGGCGCCAGGACGAACATCGTCGACGCAGCGCAGCAGGCCTTTGTCGCCGCGGGCAGGGATCCCGCACTGATCCCGCAAACTCCGGCCGTTCTCGGTCTTGCCGGCGCCAATGTCGGCACCTACCGGCAGCAGCTCGAAGCGATCCTGCCGTTCCGCATCAGCCGCGTCGAGACCGATGCCGAGATCGCGCTGGAAGGCGCGGTTGGCTCAGGCGACGGCGCCATGGCCATACTCGGCACCGGCACCGCTTATATGGCGCGCAGACGAGGCAAGTCGCGCGCCATCGGTGGCTGGGGTTTTCAGGTCGGCGACCAGGGCAGCGGCGCCCGCATCGGCCGCGACCTGCTCGAGCAGACGCTGCTCGCCTATGACGGCATCCGCCAGGGATCGCCGCTGACGGAGACCATGCTCGCCATTTTCCGCAACAATCCCGAGGATGTGGTCGAATTCACCACCAACGCCAAGCCCGGCGATTTCGGCGGCTTCGCGCCCAAGGTGTTCGAACATGCCGAAAAAGGCGACGCCGTCGCTATCTGGATCCTCGACAAGGCGATCGCCGATGTCGAGGCAGCGCTTGGCGTGCTCGACCTCGGCGGCGACGATCCGCTCTGCCTGCTCGGCGGGCTGGCGCCGCTTTATGCGCCGCGCCTGTCGGCCCGCTACCGGGCGCTGCTGAAACCGCCGCTCGACGACGCGCTGGGCGGCGCGGTTCAGATGGCGGTTCGGATTTTCGCAAACACGGCGGAGGCAGCTCGATGAGTGAGGCCGCCGACCAGATATTTGCGGCGCTGAAACAATCGTCGCAGAGTGGCGCGCCGCTCTATCTGCAGCTCAGGAAGAGCATCGAGGATGCGGTCAAACGCGGGCTGATCGGACCTGGCGATGCGCTGCCTTCCGAGCGCGACATCGCTAGCAAGGCCGACATTTCGCGCGTCACCGTGCGCAAGGCGGTGCAGGACCTGGTCAAGGGCGGCATCCTCGTCCAGCGCCATGGTTCCGGTACCTTCGTTGCGCCACGTATGGAGCGCGTCGAGCAGTCGCTGTCGATGCTGACCTCGTTTACCGAAGACATGGCGCGGCGCGGCATGGCGGTGCGTTCGGCTTGGCTCGACCGCGGCCTCTATCCGCCGTCGCCCGACGAGATGATGGTGCTCGGCCTGGCGTCGAACGAATTGGTTGCGCGCGTGGCGCGCCTTCGTATCGCCAACGACACGCCGCTGGCGATCGAGCGCGCCTCGCTATCGACAAGCGTGCTGCCCGATCCGGCGGCGATTGGTTCGTCGCTCTACGCCGCGTTGGAAAAGACCGGCAACAGGCCGGTGCGGGCGGTGCAGCGCATTTCCGCCACCAATCTCGGCGATGGCGACGCACATCTGCTGGAAGTACCGCCGGGTATTGCCGGCCTGCACATCGAGCGTATCTCCTATCTGGCGAGCGGCAAGGTGATCGAGTTTACCCGCTCCATCTACAGGGGCGACGCCTATGATTTTGTCGCCGAACTCCGGCTGAGCGGGCCGGGCGAAGAGGGCCGGCCGTGACCGCAACAACGACCCATATGCGGCGCGAGATCGAGGAGATCCCGGAGGCCACCGCCCGCCTGCTCGATGGCTCGGCCGCGGTGCTGACGGAAGCTGGACGCGGCATTCGCGAGCGCGATCCGAATTTCGTCGTCACCGTGGCGCGCGGCTCGTCCGACCATGCCGCAACCTTCATGAAATATGCCGTGGAGTTGACCGCCGGGCTGGCGGTTGCATCGGTCGGCCCGTCGATCGCCTCGATCTATGGCGCCAAGCTGAAGCTGGGCGGCTCGGCCTGCCTGGCGATCTCGCAGTCCGGCAAGAGCCCGGACATCGTTGCAATGGCGCAAGCGGCGAGGACCGGCGGTTCGCTGACCGTCGCCATCACCAACACCGCCGATTCGCCGCTGGCGCGGGCTTCGGACTACGCGATCGACATCCTGGCCGGACCGGAGCGCAGCGTCGCGGCGACGAAGACCTTCGTCAATTCAGCCGTCGCAGGACTCGCCTTGATGGCGCATTGCACCGGCGACGAGAAACTCCTGGTGGCGCTCGCGCGCTTGCCGGAGCATTTTCGCAAGGCGATCGCCTGCGACTGGATGGCGCTGGCTGGGGCACTCGAGACGCCGAAATCGCTGTTCATTCTCGGCCGTGGCCCGTCGGCGGCGATCGCCAACGAGGCGGCGCTGAAATTCAAGGAAACCTGCGCCATGCATGCGGAAGCCTATAGTGCCGCCGAGGTCATGCACGGCCCGCTGGCGCTGGTCGGTCCCGGTTTCCCGGTGCTGGCTCTGGCTGCTCGCGATGCGTCCGAGCCATCGGTGGCCGATGCCGCCGACAGCCTGGCCGGCAAGGGCGCTGCCGTCTTTGTGACGTCGAACAAGGCAAAGAGCGCTCAGCGCCTGCCGCATGTCGCAACCGGTCATCCGCTGACCGACCCGCTGACGCTGATCGTGTCGTTCTATGGTTTCGTCGAGGCTTTTGCCCGCCATCGCGGCCTCGACCCCGACACGCCGCCCAATCTGCGCAAGGTAACGGAAACCCTATGAGCGACCGTTTTGCCCTGACTGGCGCCCGGATTTTCGATGGCGACGACTGGCACGACAATGCGGCGCTTCTCGTGCGCGACGGCCTCGTCGAGGCCATTGTTGCCGCCGGCGCCATTCCATCCAATGTTGCGCGTATCGAGACCGGCGGCGGCATGCTGGCGCCTGGCTTCGTCGATCTGCAGGTCAATGGCGGCGGCGGCGTCATGCTCAACGACCATCCCGACGTCGCCTCGATCGAGACCATCTGCCGGGCGCACGCACCCTTCGGCACGGCGGCGCTGTTGCCGACGCTGATCACCGACACGTCCGAGATCACCGCCGCGGCGGTTGCGGCCGGAGCCGAGGCGGCACGGAGGAAGGTGCCGGGGTTCCTGGGCCTGCACCTCGAAGGGCCGCATCTGTCGATCGCCCGCAAGGGCGCACATGACCCGGCTTTGGTCCGGCCGATGCTAGACTCCGACCAGACGATGCTGATCGCCGCACGGAAAAACCTGCCCGTGCTGCTGACGACGGTGGCGCCCGAATCCGTCGAGCCCAGCCAGGTGTCGGCGCTTAGCAAGGCCGGCATTGTCGTCAGCATCGGCCATTCCGATACCGGCTATGCCACGGCTCGCGCCTTTGCCGAGGCCGGCGCAACGGTGGTCACCCATCTGTTCAATGCGATGAGCCAGATCGGCAATCGCGAGCCAGGGCTAGCGGGCGCCGCAATCGATACCGGCACATTCTATGCCGGGATCATCGCCGACGGTATCCATGTCGATCCGGCCACCATGGCCATCGCCTTGCGCGCCAAGCAGGGGCCGGGCAAGATCCTGCTCGTTACCGATGCCATGGCGACGATCGGCACCGACATGACCTCGTTCACGCTGAACGGCCGCACCATCCACCGCAAGGATGGCAGGCTGACACTTGCCGACGGCACGCTGGCGGGCGCGGATCTCGACATGATTTCCGCGGTGCGCTTCATGCACCGCGTCGTCGGCCTCGACCTCGACGAAGCCTTGCGCATGGCCTCGCTCTATCCGGCGCAAGCGGTCGGCCAGTCGCACCGGTTCGGGCGCTTCGCCAACGGTACCGCGGCCAACATCGTTTCGCTGTCGGACGATCTGGACATTAAAAGCGTCTGGATCGATGGTGCCAAGGTTTTTGCAGGCAGCCCTGCTCGTTAGGGTTAGCCGGCTTTGGACGTATAGAGGTCCTTGTAGGCTTCGCGCAGCAGGTTCTTCGGCACCTTGCCCATCGTGTTGCGCGGCAGTTCGTCGACGAAGATCACCCGTTTCGGATGCTTGTACCTGGCGAGGCGCCCGGCGATGGCCTCGACGATCCCTGCGGCGCTGATGGTCGAGCCCGGCGCCCTCACCACGACAGCGGTGACGCCTTCGCCGAAATCCGGATGGGCAACGCCGATGACAGCGCTTTCGGCGACGCCAGGCAGCGCGTCGATCTCGCTCTCGACTTCCTTTGGATAGATATTGTAGCCGCCGGAAATGATCAGGTCCTTGCCGCGGCCAACGATGTGGACATAGCCGTCGGCATCGATCAGCCCGAGATCGCCGGTGATGAAGAAACCATCGTCACGGAATTCGGCCCTTGTCTTTTCCGGCATGCGCCAGTAGCCGCAAAAGACGTTCGGGCCCTTGACCTCGATCATGCCGACCTCGCCCCGGGCAAGTGTTTCGCCGCCATCGGGATCGGCGATGCGCAGGGAGACGCCGGGCAAGGGGAAGCCAACCGTGCCGGCTCGCCGCTCTTCCTCGTATGGATTCGACGTGTTCATGTTGGTCTCGGTCATGCCGTAGCGCTCGAGGATGGCGTGGCCGGTGCGCTCTCGCCAGGCTCTGTGCGTCTCGGCCAACAGCGGCGCCGAGCCGGAAATGAACAGGCGGATGTTTTTCGCCGCTTGCCGGTTCAAACCGTCCTGCTGCAGCAGGCGGACGTAGAATGTCGGCACGCCCATCAGCACGGTGGCGCGCGGCAGCAGCGAGACGATGCGGGCCGGGTCGAATTTGGTTTCGAACAGCATCGAGGCGCCGGCCATCAGGACGACATTGGTGGCGACGAAAAGGCCATGCGTGTGGAAAACCGGCAGCGCGTGAATCAGCACGTCTGCGGCAGTGAAGCGCCAGAGGTCGACCAGCACCCGCGCATTGGAGGCGAGGTTTTCGTGGCTGAGCATGGCGCCTTTCGAACGGCCGGTGGTGCCGGAGGTGTAGAGGATCGCAGCAAGGTCGTCCGGTCCGCGCGCCACGTCGTGGAAGTCCACGGCCGCCTCAGAGGCACGATCGGTCAACGAACCCTCGCCCTTGCTGCCGAGTGTCGCGACCGCAGCGCCCGAGGCCTGCGCCAAAGCGCCGATCTCGGTCACTCGCGCCGGGTCGCAGACGATCAGTCGCGGCTCGGCATCCCTGAAGAAATAGTCGAGCTCGGTCAGCGTATAGGCGGTGTTGAGCGGCAGGAAGATCGCGCCGGCACGCAGGCAGGCGAGATAGAGGAAAATGGCCTCCGGGCTCTTCTCGACCTGAACGGCGACGCGGGCGCCGGCTTCGATGCCCAGCTGCGACAGCACATGTGCCAGTTGAGCGGAGCGCGCCAGCATTTCGCCATAGCTGATCGAGCGCCCGTCCTCTGCCTCCATCAAAAGGCGTCCGGGCGTGGGCATCCGGGCACGGAAAGCATCGAACAGATGGTTGCTCAAAAGTCCCCCCGAGCGGCTGTCTCCGGCCGAACGGCGGCGGTCAGCCGGCCGCCTTGTCCGCCGCTGCCCTGATTGCCTCGATGTTTGCCCGATAGGCTGCGACGCTGCCGCCCTTGAAAATGGCCGCACCGGCGACCAGCACGCTGGCGCCGGCGGCGGTGACCAGGGGCGCAGTTTCCGGCGAAATGCCGCCGTCGATCTCGATCCGGATCGGCCTGTCACCGATCAGCGCCTTCACCCGCTTCACCTTGTCTACGATCGCCGGAATGAAGGCCTGACCGCCGAAGCCCGGATTGACCGTCATGATCAGGATAAGATCGAGCCGGTCGAGCACGTATTCGATCATCGTCTCCGGTGTCGCCGGGTTGAGCGACACACCGGCCTTCTTGCCAAGGTTTTTGATCGTCTGCAGCGACCGGTCGAGATGCGGCCCGGCTTCGGCGTGCACCGTGATGCCGTCGCAGCCGGCCTCGGCGAAGGCGGCCAGATAGGGGTCGGCCGGGGCGATCATCAGATGGCAGTCGAAGAAAGCCTTGGTGCGGTTGCGGATCGCCTTGATCACCGGTGGCCCGAAGGTGATGTTGGGGACGAAATGCCCGTCCATGACGTCGAGATGGATCCAGTCGGCGCCGGCGGCCGCCACCGCCTCGACCTCGTCGCCGAGCTTCGAGAAATCGGAAGCCAGCACCGATGGCGCGATCAGGGTTTTTTTGCTCATGACGCGGTCTTCCCGAACACCTCGGTTTACGGCCCCTCTGTATCGCCTGCCTAGACCATGAGTCGAGTCCGGAAAGTGGAAGCCGGTTTGTCCTTCCGCTGATGCCACGGCTTCAGGTTTTCGCTGCTCTTTCATCTGCCAGCCAAAGAAAAACCCGCCGGATCGCTCCGGCGGGGTTTTCTTGATCGAATGATCACCGTTTGAAGTTCGCGCGCGATCCTATTGCTCGAGCTGCGGCTTGCGCCTTGGCAGCTGCTGAAGAACATCTGGATTCAGCAGCAGGCTCGGTTTGCGGATCGGCTGGCACTGGCCATTAATCGGCCGCGCGCCCGGTGCGCACTCCAGCCGCCGTTTGCGGCAGGCGCCGTCGCGCAGCTCTGTCCCACGCGGGCAGACGCAGACGCCACGCTTGTTGTGGATCTGACCAGGTATCGAGCACTCCACCACAACAGGCTTCTTGCGCCTGCAGGCATTGCCTTGCACTTCCGTACCCCGCGGGCAGACACAATCGCCCTCGGCGTCGTGGATCTGGCCGCGGATGGTGCACTGCTCCGGCTTCGGCTGGATCGGCCGGCAGACATTGCCCCTGACTTCCGTACCCCGCGGGCAGACGCAATCGCCAGCGGCGTTATGGATCTGGCCCCGAATGGTGCACTGCTCGGGTTTTGGCTGGATTGGCCGGCAGGCATTGCCTCTGACTTCCGTACCTTTCGGGCAGACACAATCACCACCGCCGTCGTGGATCTGGCCACGAATGGTGCACTGCTCGGGTTTCGGCTGGATTGGCCGGCAGGCATTGCCTCTGACTTCGGTGCCCCGCGGGCAGACGCAATCGCCAGCAGCGTCGTGGATCTGGCCACGGATGGTGCACTGCTCGGGCTTCGGCTCTTTCCCCACGCAAGCGCCGTTCTCCAGTTCGGTTCCGTGCGGGCAGACGCAGCGTCCGTCTTCGGTACGGATCTGGCCTTTGAGCAGAACGCAAGGTTTTGGCTTCGGCACGATGACCGTGCCGCCGCCGGACGAGCATTGGCCGTTGCGGAAGGTCGTGCCGGGCGGGCAGACGCAGTTGCCGGCGTCATTCATGACGAAGCCTGCCGAGCATTCCTTCTTCACCTCATTCCTGATGGTGAAGGGATGACAGGCATAGGCCTTGCCGCGATCGCCCTGCACGTTGGCCGCACCGCGGGACAACACGTCGCCACCGCCTTGCACCGGCGTGTCGGGAGAGAGCACGCCGACGCAGTTCTGACCATTGACCGTGCCCTGCAGATTTGCCAGGCGACCGTCGTCGGGAAGCACCACGGTCACGTTGTGAACGTGGCTTTCCCCGGCGCCGATCGTCAAATTGGCAATGCAGGAGGCAGGCAAGATTGCCGGCGCCGGCGAGCAGCCGAAGGGCGGATCGATCGAGGTGATCGCAACGCCCTCCAGCCGGCCGAGGCCTTCGACGCCGATGGCATCGCCGATGCGAACCGGGCCGGAGAAGGCGCTCGCCCCATCGTTCGTGATGGTGATCTCGAACGAGCAGGGCTGGCCGGGCTTGCACTCGGCGTCGCCGGTCTTCTCGACGCGAATGGTCGAGGCGCCGCCGCCCTTGGCGCAGGCCTGGCCGATGGGATAGACGATGTCATCTCCCGGAGCCGGGCCGTAGGAGCCGCGTGCGCAGTTCTCGAATTCGCCGTTCGCGGCAACCGTCAGGTCGAAATGGCGGCTGGTTCCAGGCGTCATAACAGCGCCGGGAATCTGGCAGGACAGTGTGTTGGCCGGAAGCGGTCCGCAAGCCCATTCCGCGCCGTCTGGGGTGACGGTCTGGATCTGGACCGGCGCTCCGCCGGCTATCAGCGTCGCGGCATCGTTGACCCGTACCGGACCGGTCGGGGCAATGGTGCCGAGGCTGATGACGGTAATGCGGCAGGAAACGACCGCAGCACCGGCCAGCGAGGCATTGCATACCTTGGTGATGCGCAGGGCCGGCTGGCCGCCATTCGGATGACGGATGCGTTCCTTGGCGCAGGCCCTGTTGTTGGTGATGTCGTTCTCACCGGGAATAGCCTTCACCTCGGCGCAGTTCTCGACACTGTCGGGCCGGTAGTTGGCCGGCATCACCGCCCTGACGAAGATCGGCGTCGAGGCGCCAGGCAACAGCACGATTCCGGCGTTGTCGCAGCGGAACTGGCCGGGGCCGTTCGGTCCGCATGTCCATGGCGGCGTCGGGCCGAAGGTCGAGGATGCCGGCGCGCCGCCCGGATAGGTATCGACGACCGTCAGCGGCCCATTATAGGGGACGCTGCCATTGTTGATTATGTCGACCACGAAGGTGCAGACGCCATCGGCCGAACAGAATTCGGTGCGGGCGCGCTTCTTCAGGATCAGGTCGACCTTCTTCTCCACCGGCGGCCGGCAGTCGCGGTCACGATCGCCACGCCGGCAGACCGGGATCGAAGCACAGCGGCGATCGTTTTGCTGGCTGCCGAAAAGCGGCTTGCCGCTGGCGCCGTAATTGTAAGTGGCGCAGTTGCGCAAGACGCTGCCTCGCCAGCCTGCGGCCGGCTTGAAGCCGAGCTTGAGGTCGACAGAGGCACCCGGATTGAGCGTGGTCACCGGATGAGTGCAAATCATCGGGGTGGTTCCAGGCGCGCAGACCCAAGGCGGGTTCGGCCCTGAATCGAGGGTGGAGCCGGCCGGCAGGGTGACTTCGTCGAGCACGATCTTGCCGTGGTAGGGTGCATCGCCGACATTGGTGACCCTGATGGTGAAGTCGCAGCCGCCGCCCATCGTGCAACGTTGCACGTCGGCGCGCTTTTCGACTTTCAGATCCGGTTCCTGGTCCTTCGGTGGGCAGCGCTGATCACGCGGGATGACGATATCGATGGTGTGCGTACAGCACAGGCCCCAGCCCTCCCTCGGGCCGGCATAGGTTTCGATACCGGTGACGATGATGTGGATGACGTCGCCGGGTGAAGCGCCGACGATCTTCCAATTGAGCACACCGCCGCCGGCCGGCACCAATTGCGTGTCGGGAATGATGGTGATGCCGGGTGTCGTCGTCGAAAGCTGCACCCATTTGCCGGCCATCTCTGGGCCGACCGGCATGTGGTAGATGAAGGCGCCGCCGCCGGGCAAGCAATCGACCGTGCCGCGCTCCACCTTGAAGCATTCCTTGCCGGGAGGTGGAGGCGGCGGGTTGCACCTGGTGACGTCGATCTTGATCGAGGTCTTTGCACCCGTGAGATAATTGCCGTCGTCCGGCTTGCCCGGATCCTGCGACGGGATTTCGATGCCGGCGCCGCGTTCGCGGCTCACGTTGACCACGCCCTGGTTGTGAACGATCGTCGGCGACGGAAACGCCGCATGGTCGATCTTGGCGGTGATCTGGAACGTGATGACGCGCTCGTTCGCAGCGCCGATGCCGTCGAGATCGCTGGCGGAAATCCGGAAATCGGACACCGTCGCGGTATCGTCCGGGCCAGCCGAACTGCTGATCGCAGCACCGGGCAGCGGTCCGCCGGACGCATCGGTGCCGTCGCCGGTCACATGCACGCCGACGACGCGCAGGCCGTGCGGGAGCTGGTCCCTGAAATCGAGCCTGACCTTTTTCAGCATGGCGGCGAGGCCCGGGCTGGCAAAACCCTGCGGATTGCCGCGCAAGCCAAAGCTCAGCGAATATACGACATAGTCGCAGCCTCTCTGGGTGCCTTTCTTGGTGAAGAAGGGCACGATCCGGCCCGGCTCCGGATTGACGATACGAGGATTGTCGAAATCGAGCTTGGTATCGGGAATGACAGTGACCGCATCGGCAGGCTTGGTCTTGGCCGGAGCAAGGTCTTCAGCGAAGCCTTGCAGCGGGCTCAGCATGGCGACCGCGATACCGGCCGCCATCAGCCAGCGCGCGCCGCGCCTGGCGAGTGACAGGGGTTTCATGATGGTCTCCATGACGAATGATTGTTTGCCGGTTGTTTGGCTGCTTGTCGCAGGCGGGAAAAATGCGAGATTGCTCATCTTCCCCTCCTCACGGTTCGCAGCTGACGGCTGGGGTTCTGAGCCGCAAGGTCATCTTGCAGCAAGGGTAGTAGCCACCCTTGTCGCTATCGGACTGCCTGTAGAAGCAGAGCCCGACATCGACCGTATCGCCAGGGTAATGGCCGGTGATGCCGATCGTGTATGGCGCACCGGGCGCATGCGACAGAGGTGAAGTCACCCCAACGCCAGGCGTCCTGGACAGAGCCTTGATCGAATCGCCGCCAAAGCCGGCATGGTCATGGAGATAGAGATCGGCCTCGAGGCCGGAGGGCGTGCAGAGATACCTGACATCCTCGACATCGAGGCAAGGAGGCAGATTGCCGGGGGGCGGAAAGTCCGGCGGATAGAACGGTGGCAGATAGCCGCCCGGCACCTGCTCGTAATAGCCGGCACGGCCTTCGCAGGGGCGCCAGACCTCGACGTCGCCGACATGGCCTTCGACTTCGGGGTCTTCGAAATAATTGTCGAAGTCGACGAACCACGAGCCGAAAGGCGGCATGTTGGCCGGCTTGACCAGTGCCGTCGGCGTGATTTGCACGCCGTGCACGGCGAGCGGCCCGCCGGCTGCGAGTTGTTCGGCAAGCTCCGGGTTGTCGCGCAACTTGTCGCCGGTATCGACCAGCGTGTCGGTGCAGACGCCGGTATCGAGATTGCCTTCGGCATCGTAGCCATATTGCAGGTCGAGGCCGCCGGCCGGCTGTCGGTTGTCTTGCGGGAAGCCGACCGCATATTCCTGCGGCACTTCCACCCAGGCCGATTCCGTCGCCGGATCGTCCGGATTTTCGCGCCAGTAGCGGATGACCTCACCCTTGCCGGAATCGGCGAACTGGCTGTAGTCGTAGCGGTTCTCCACCGGGCCGCGCTGGGCCAGGTACATGAAGCCCTCGTTGTCGAAGGCGATGTCGGTGACCGCGTAATCCTTGTCGGCCTTGACCGTCAGTTCCCAGCGCGGGTCGCCGGCGAAACTGCCGTCGCCGGCAACGCCCACCGACCAGATCTCCGCCTTATCACCGACCGAATAATAGAGCCGGCCGCCACGATAGACGACCGACCAGACGCGGCGCTCGTCCTGCGTGTAGCCCCAGCTGTCGGGGTCCTCGCTGTCGAAGGCAGCACCCTGGATGTCAATCACCGAGCCGTCGTCGGCAAGGGCGGCAAGCCCGTGCGCCGGGCGGCCGGCTATGCCGTGGTCGAACGTGTCGAGCAGCGCGCCATTGGCGTCGATGCGGTGGATGAGGCCGGTGTCGAGATCGCTGGCGAAGAACTGGCGGTGGATATTGTCGAAAGTGACGTCGCCGATGCCGGGACCGCTATTGGCGTCGATATCGGCGAATTTCGAGACGGCGCCGGTGATGCCGTCGATCTTCCAGATCGTTCCGGGGCCGCCGCCGTTTTCGGTGCCGAACTGGCCGTCCATGAAGACCGCGTCAGCCGTGCCGCGGCGCTGCCGCTCCGGCCGGCCGTCGGCGTCGCCGTCTGGCGTGACTATGCGGATGCCGTGCAGCGACGTGGCGCCGGCATAGAGGTTTGGAATGGCCGATGGAACGCCGTCGCGCACGCCGTCGTCGTAGGTGATGCCGAACACCTGGCCGATTTGCCCGGCCGTGACCTCGAACGGTGGCGGGGTGAAGACCAATTGGCCAGACGCCGGCCCGCCCAGCCTTGAGACGTCGAAGACGCGCAAGGTCGCGCGCGCCGTGTCGATGAAGGTTTCGTCGACGGGATCGACGCCCGGCGGCAGGCCTTCCTCGAAATTGGGAATGACGGTGCCGGAGAATCCGGTCACTGCCATCGAGCCGGGATAGATGATCTGGGTTTCCTGAGCCTGGGCCGAGCCACCGAGCCAGAGCCCAGCGGCGAGCGCCAAGATCGACAATCCGCTGGCAGCCTGGATGGCGCGGCGCAAACGGCCGGCACGAGAGCGCACGAACGCGCCGTGGTCGCAAGACATGGATCTCCCCCCACAGGTCATGGGAGAAACATCCGGTCCCGGCGCGCAAATCAGGGCAAGGCGCGGCGTTCCGGCACGTTCATCCCTGATCGAATTGTCTGCTTTCCTCAACGTCACGATACGCCTGCGTCCGCGCAGGGTCAACGGAACCAGCGAAGAGCCCAGCGCATCGACCCAGTCCCGAAGGCGATGGTCGCGCTGAGCTCCTGCTGTTCCCGGAGACCGTGGAGTCTCTGGATCTGTGGTCATGGGGCTTTCCTTTCCGGGGCCGCACCACGCGGCACCTGAGCGTCAGTCGCGAGGTGAGGCGGAAAGGTTCATGGGCCGGGCCGGGCCGGGCTGGATCACGGCCGGAAAATACGGGCCTGCCGGTTCCGAATCCGATCAACCGCGATGAATGGTGAACGCCTTGCGCAGAATGCTTGCGCGCCACGCAGCCTGTTCTTATATACGCGCCAAGCCGTCCAGCGCCGAATGCCGGTTGCCGGAGCGGAATTTCTTGTGAACAGGGGCTTTCGTCGGAACGCCTGTACGGGTCCTGAGAGCCTGCTTAGCGGAGAGATTAAAGAAATGGCAAAAGTAATCGGTATCGATCTGGGAACAACCAATTCCTGTGTCGCCATCATGGACGGCAAGGAATCCAAGGTCATCGAGAATGCGGAAGGCGCGCGCACGACTCCTTCCATTGTAGCAATCAACAGCGACGGCGAGCGCCTCGTCGGCCAGCCGGCCAAGCGCCAGGCGGTTACCAATCCTGAGAACACCATTTTCGCGGTCAAGCGCCTGATCGGCCGCCGCTATGACGATCCGGTGACGGAGAAGGACAAGAAGCTTGTCCCCTATAAGATCGTCAAGGGCGACAATGGCGACGCCTGGGTCGAGGCCGGCGGCAAGAAGCAGTCGCCTAGCCAGATCTCGGCGATGATCCTGCAGAAGATGAAGGAAACGGCGGAGGCTTATCTCGGCGAGAAGGTCGAGAAGGCGGTCATCACCGTTCCGGCCTATTTCAACGACGCCCAGCGCCAGGCGACCAAGGATGCCGGCAAGATCGCCGGCCTCGAAGTGCTGCGCATCATCAACGAGCCGACGGCGGCCGCGCTTGCCTATGGACTGGACAAGAAGGAAGGCAAGACGATTGCCGTCTATGACCTTGGCGGCGGCACGTTCGATATTTCGGTGCTCGAAATCGGCGACGGCGTGTTCGAGGTGAAGTCGACCAATGGCGACACCTTCCTCGGCGGCGAGGATTTCGACATGCGTCTGGTCGAATATCTGGCGGCTGAGTTCAAGAAGGAACAGGGCATCGACCTGCGGAACGACAAGCTCGCCCTTCAGCGCCTCAAGGAAGCGGCTGAAAAGGCCAAGATCGAGCTGTCGTCCACCACGCAGACCGAGATCAACCTGCCCTTCATCACCGCCGATGCCACCGGCCCCAAGCACCTGACGCTGAAGCTGACGCGGGCGAAGTTCGAGAGCCTGGTCGAGGATCTCGTCCAGCGCACGATCGATCCTTGCAAGGCGGCGCTCAAGGATGCCGGCCTGAAGGCCGGCGAAATCGACGAAGTCGTCCTGGTCGGCGGCATGACCCGTATGCCCAAGATCCAGGAGATCGTGAAGCAGTTCTTCGGCAAGGAGCCGCACAAGGGCGTCAACCCGGATGAGGTCGTCGCGTTAGGCGCCGCTATCCAGGCCGGCGTGCTGCAGGGCGACGTCAAGGACGTGCTGCTGCTCGACGTGACGCCGTTGTCGCTCGGCATCGAGACGCTGGGCGGCGTGTTCACGCGGCTGATCGAACGCAACACGACGATTCCGACAAAGAAGAGCCAGGTGTTCTCCACGGCCGAGGATTCGCAGTCGGCGGTGACCATCCGCGTCTTCCAGGGCGAGCGTGAAATGGCCGCCGACAACAAGGCGCTCGGCCAGTTCGATCTGGTCGGCATCCCGCCTGCGCCGCGCGGCGTGCCGCAGATCGAGGTCACCTTCGACATCGACGCCAACGGCATCGTCAACGTCTCGGCCAAGGACAAGGGCACCGGCAAGGAGCACCAGATCCGCATCCAGGCGTCCGGCGGCCTTTCGGACGCCGACATCGAGAAGATGGTCAAGGACGCCGAGGCCAATGCCGAAGCCGACAAGAAGCGGCGCGCGCTGGTCGAGGCCCGCAACCAGGCCGAGGCGCTGGTGCATTCCTCGGAGAAATCTCTGAAGGAATACGGCGAGAAGGTTTCCGAGGCCGACCGCACGGCGATTGCCGATGCGATCGCGGCGCTGAAGACCGCTGCCGAAGGCGACGATGTGACCGAGATCGAGGCCAAGACGCAGACGCTCGCCGAAGTCTCGATGAAGCTCGGCCAGGCCATGTACGAGGCTTCGCAGAAGGAAGCCGCCGAGGCCGACGCCAAGGCTGATGCCGCCAAGGACAGTGACGTCGTCGATGCCGACTTCGAGGAAATCGACGAAGACGACGAGAAGAAGAAGTCGGCCTGAACCGCCTGACGGTACAGGTAAGGGAAAAAGCCCGGCGCACAGCCGGGCTTTTTTGCAACCCTTTGCCGGAAAAACGCTGAGCTGCCCGAAAAAATGCGGACAAAGCCTCGTAGACACTGGCATCGCGGCTCCATCACACCTAAATCGGAACAGCGTGCCGGCAAACGACGCAACGATGCTTCAAGACGTTGACTATCCGGACTGCGGGAAAACATGAAAGCTGATTTTTACGAAACGCTAGGCGTGCAAAAGGGCGCCGACGAGAAGGAGCTCAAGAGCGCTTTTCGCAAGCTCGCCATGCAGTTCCATCCCGACCGCAACCCAGGCGACCATGCCTGCGAGCACAAGTTCAAGGAAATCAACGAAGCCTACGAGACACTGAAGGACCCGCAGAAGCGCGCCGCCTATGATCGCTTCGGCCACGCCGCCTTCGAGCACGGCGGTATGAATGGCGGGGCGCAAGGCTTTGGCGCCGGCGGCTTCGCCGACATTTTCGAAGACATTTTCGGCGACATGATGGGCGGGCGCCAGCGCCGCTCGTCCGGCGGCCGCGAGCGCGGCGCCGACCTGCGCTACAATATGGAAATTACGCTGGAAGAGGCATTTTCCGGCAAGACCGCGCAGATTCGGGTGCCAGCCTCGATTTCCTGCTCGGAATGCTCGGGCAGCGGCGCCAGGCCTGGCACCCAGCCCGTCACCTGCTCGATGTGCAACGGCCACGGCAAGGTGCGCGCCACGCAAGGCTTCTTCTCGATCGAGCGCACCTGCCCGCAATGCCAGGGGCGCGGCCAGACCATCAAGGATCCGTGCCCGAAATGCGCCGGCCAGGGCCGTGTCACCGAGGAGCGCTCGCTGTCGGTAAACATCCCTGCCGGCATCGAGGATGGCACCCGCATCCGGCTGGCCAATGAGGGCGAGGCCGGCCTGCGCGGCGGCCCGTCGGGCGATCTCTACATCTTCCTCGCGGTCAAGCCGCACGAATTCTTCCAGCGCGACGGGGCCGATCTTTATTGCAAGGTGCCGATCTCGATGACGACGGCAGCGCTTGGCGGCTCGTTCGAGGTGACGACACTGGACGGTACCCAGACGAAGGTGAAGGTGCCGGAAGGCACCCAGAACGGTCGCCAGTTCCGCCTCAAGGGCAAGGGCATGCCTGTGCTGCGCCAGCCCAATATCGGCGACCTCTACATCCAGACCGTGGTTGAGACGCCGCAGAACCTTTCGCGCCATCAGCGCGAATTGCTGGAGGAATTCGAGCAGCTTTCCTCAAAGGACAATTCGCCTCAGTCGAGCGGATTTTTCGCCCGCATGAAAGACTTTTTCGAAACGTTCGGCGAGCACTGAATCTGATCCCTGGAAAACGCTTCCCGAGCGTCATCAACACCTTATCCGGGGATTCGCCTTGTCTTGCACCTCGTAACTGCTAAGTAGCATGCGAGGGAGCGTTGAGGAGGACTTTCGATGACGCGTAGTCCCGGACTGCGAAAGACGCTGGCGGAAAAGTTCGACGACGAGCTGAAGTTCTTCAAGGGCTGGATCGACAAGCCGAAGGCGGTCGGTTCGATCGTCCCGACCAGTTCCATCACCGCAGGCAAGATGGCCTCGATCGTCGATCCGACATCCGGCCTGCCGGTGCTCGAGGTCGGGCCCGGTACAGGCGTCATCACACGCGCCATCCTCGCCCAGGGCATAAAGCCTGAGAATCTCTACGCGGTCGAATATTCCACTGATTTCGTGCGCCATCTGCGCCAGCTTTATCCAGGCGTCAACGTCATCGAGGGCGACGCCTTCAATCTCGACGCGACGCTTGGCGACAAGCGCGACCTGATCTTCGATTCTGTGATATCGGGCGTGCCGCTGCTCAATTTCCCTGTCGCCCAGCGCATCGCCTATGTCGAGAGCCTGCTCGACCGTATCCCGGCGGGCCGGCCGATCGTGCAGCTAACTTACGGGCCGCTGTCGCCGATACCGCCGGGCCGCGGCGACTATACGGTCGAGCATTTCCATTTCGTCATCCGCAACATTCCGCCGACGCAGCTTTGGATCTACCGGCGCGGGGCCGCATGAATTGAAGCGTTGGGTTTGAATAGCACTTGTCTTATACCCATCGGGTGACAAGGCAGACCCATGGCTGTGATCCCGAAAATTCTCGTCGTCGCCGGTTCGGTGCGCAGCGGCGCCTATAGCGGCAGGACCGCCGACGTGGCACAGAAGGAACTTGCCATGCAGGGCGCCGAGGTGACCCGCATCTCGCTCGCCGACTATCCGCTGCCGATCCTCGACCAGGATTTGGAAAAGGACGAAGGCATTCCCGAAAACGCCGTCAAGCTCGGCCGGATGATCGCCGCCCATGACGGGCTGCTGATCGCGACGCCCGAATATAACGGCTCCATTCCGCCGCTGCTCAAGAACAGCATCGACTGGGTGAGCCAGCTGCGCAAGGATGGCGGCCGGACGTTCAGGCCGCTTGCCGGCAAGGTCGCCGCCCTCTGCTCGTCTTCCAACGGACCCTTCGGCGGGATACGCTGCATCAACCATCTGCGCGCCGTGCTGGTGCGCTGCCGGATGGAGGTGGTGACACCGGAGTGTTCGGTGCCGGAGGGCGGCTACGCCTTCGACGACGAGGGCAACTTCCGGGACGAGAGACTACGCCAATCGATGGAGCACCTATGCCGAACGCTGATCGAAACCTCGCGCATGCTGTCGACGCGGATCGAGGCATGATCCCGGACGCCGCGCATGCCGACACGATGCAGGAAAGGCTGATCGTCGGCCTCGACCTGCCGACGCTGAAGGAAGCCGAGAAAGCGGTGCGCGAGCTCGACGGGATCGTCTCCTTCTACAAGATCGGTTACCAGCTCGCCTTTGCCGGCGGGCTCGACTTCGCCCGCGAGCTGGCCAGCGGCGGCACCAGGATCTTTCTTGACATGAAGCTGCTCGACATCGACAACACGGTGGCCAGGGGCGTCGAAAACATCGCCAGGATGGGCATGAGCATGCTGACCATCCACGCCTATCCGAAGACGATGAAGGCGGCGGTCGAGGCCGCGAGGGGCAGCGACCTTTGCCTGCTCGGGGTCACCGTGCTGACCTCGATGGACGAGCAGGACGTGATCGACGCCGGCTATGAGTATGATCCGCATACACTGGTGCTGAGGCGCTCCGAGCAGGCGCTGCATGCCGGCATGGGCGGCATCGTCTGCTCGGCCGAGGAAGCCGAGGCGGTGCGCCGCATCGTCGGCCCCGACCTGGCGGTCGTGACGCCGGGAATCCGGCCGAAGGGCAGCGACCATGGCGACCAGAAGCGGGTGGTGACGCCGGCGCAGGCGATCCGCAACGGCTCCAGCCATCTCGTCGTCGGCCGGCCGATCGTCGGCGCGGCCGACAGGCGGGCGGCGGCGGAAGCGATCCTCGATGAAATGCGCTCGGCCTGACGCCAGGAATTAACCCGGAGAAAAGCCATGCCCAAAGGATACTGGATCGCTCGCGTCGACGTGCGCGATGCGGAAGGCTACAAGGACTATGTCGCAGCTGCCAAACCGGCCTTCGACCGCTTCGGCGCCAAGTTCCTGGCGCGCGGCGGCGCGCATGAGAAGGCCGAGGGGCCGGGCCGCGACCGCAACGTGATCATCGAGTTTCCGTCGCTTGCGGCGGCGCATGACTGCTACCACTCGCCCGAATACCAGCGCGCCGTCGCGATCCGCCAGAAGGTGGCCGAGGGCGAAATCGTGCTGGTCGAGGGGATTTAGGCGAGAAGCCGGTTCGCCGCTGCCTGCGCCATCGCATCGGCGAGGCTCAAGCCCCATTGCTGGCGACAGTAATCGCGGAAATCGAAGCAGGGCAAGCCGGGGCAGACCTCGAACTCGATGAGGTGGACGCTGTCGTCGGCTTCGACCCGGAAATCGATGGAAAACACATCCCGCAGGCCAAGCCCGACCATCAGGCGTTCGGCGATGCGACGGATTCTTGCATCGGCTTCAGGCTGGCTGCCGGCGACCGGCAGCAGCACCGGCTCGGTATATTTTCCCGCAGCTTTCGCCGCTGCGCCGGTATCGCCGTAAAGCGCCAGGCTGTCCTGCATGGTCTGGAAATCGCCGCCCGAACCGACAAAGGCGATGCCCAGCGCCTCGACGCCGGTATCCGGCCTCAATCCGAGAAAACTGGCGCGCGCGTTGCGGCCGGCGACATAGGGCTGGACGACGACATCGTCGCGATAGGCGGCGAAGACGCGCCGGCTAAGCTCCAGCGCATGGCCGAGATCGCGGCAGCGCGAATCCGGCCAGATACCGATCTTGGCGCCGAGCCGGTTCGGCTTGACGAACCAGCCGGCGGGCGAGGCCGGCGGCGCGACCAGCCAGGCGCCGTCACGGGCAAGGCCCGCCTGCGGCACCGGCAAGCCGAACGCGCCGAGCACGGCGCCTGAACAGAACTTGTCCTGGCAGAGCGCGAAAAGCGCATCGTCGGCGCCGATCGCCTCCAGGCCGTTCAGCCGTGCCAGAGCTGGTGCCGCGCCGCCGCGGAAATAGGCGATGCCGTCGGTCAGCGTCCAGACTAGCGTGGTCTTCGGGTCCTCGCCGGCGAGAACGCTTGAGGCGTCGTCGAGCGTCACCGGCGCAAATGACAAGCCGCGCTTCTGGCAAGCGGCGGCAAGTGCGTCGAATTCAGCAGCGATATCGGTCGATTGCGCCAGATAGGAGGCAATTTCGGCGGCACGCTCCGGCACGTGGTTATCGGCAACCAGCCGATCGAAGCAAGCCTTTTCTGGCTCGTAGACAAGGATCAGCTTCGGCTCGCGGCTTGACATGATCGAAACGATTTCCCGGCAGCACGATTGCTAGAGCAATTCCAGGAAAAGTGTGAAACGGTTTTCCGTCCGGAATTGCGTCAAAACAAAGAGATAGAGCGGTTCAGCGTTCCGCGAAACGATGAACCATTCTAGCATCGCACGGCGAGCGCATTCGGCTTTCGCGGAATCGACGTCAGCCGGACGCCTGCACGACAGCAACGGCGCCATCTTCCTGTTTGACCATGATCTTTTCCGAAAACCGGTTCCCACTTTTCGGGATCATGGTCAGCCAATCAGCACACGCGGCTCGAAGCGACCATTGACTGGAATGTCGAGCATAAATGTCATGCCGGCTTGCGGGTCGAGCAGGCGCTGCTTCTCGCTCTTGCCCGACCAGGCGGAGGTGACCGCCAGCCGGTCGGCATTCCTGCCGACGAAAGCCGGACAGGAAGGCTGCGTCGCCGGCATCGCCACCGAACGGACGAGCTTGCCGTCGGGTCCATAGGCTTCGACGACGCTGCCGCCCCAGCAGGCGTTCCACAATATGCCGTCACGGTCGAGCACCGAACCATCGATATAGCCCTTGGCCGAACGGTGGTCGACGAAGACCTTCGGTTCGCCAACCGGCAGGCCGGTCGCCGGATCGCAGCCGACGCGCATCAACAGCCCGGTGCTGGTGTCGGTGTAATAGGCGATCGTCCCATCCTCGGAAAAGCAGATCGAGTTGGGCACCGTGACGTCGGCATAGAGCCGGCGCAGCTCGCCTTTGAAGAACCAGTAGATCGAACCGGCGGCCTTCTCCTCGCCCTTGCCCATGGTGCCGACCCAGAGGGCGCCGCAAGGGTGAACGCGTGAATCGTTCGAGCGGGTGACCGTATTGTCGGCCTCGATCGGCGTGTGCAGCGTCAGCTTGCCGGTCGCGACGTCGCGGACATGCAGACCGGTCTCGGTGGCGATCAGCTGGCGTTGGTCGTCGATGATGCAGATGGCGCTGGCCATCTGACCGAGCTCGTGGATTTTGACGGCACCGCCCGACAGGCGCTGTTCGAGGAGCTGGCCGTTGACGATGTCGAACCAGTAGAGCGTGTCGGTGGCAGGGTCATAGCTTGGTCCCTCGCCGAGTTGGCAGACATGGTCGGAAAAAACCGAAACGATGGTCTCGCTCATCATGCCGCTCCAAACGCCGCGTCCCAGGCCACGACCGCAGCCTTCGCCCGTGCCGCCACTTCGTCGACGCTCATGCCCGGCTTGAACAGGCTGGAGCCAAGACCGAAGACGCTGACGCCGGCTGCCTTGTAGCCGGCAAAATCCTTATCCGAAACGCCGCCGACCGCGCCGACCAGCACACTGGCCGGCAGCACCGCGCGCATCGCCGAAATGCCTGCCGCGCCAAGCACGCTCGCCGGGAAGAATTTCAATGCCGAGGCGCCGAGCCGGATTGCCCGGAATGCCTCGGTCGGCGTGAACACGCCGGGCATCGTCACCATGCCGTAATGCATGGCACGGCCCATGACGTCGGCGTCGATATTGGGGCTGACCAGCAGCCGCCCGCCGGCCTTGTGCAGGCCGTCGACATCGGCGGCGCTGAGCACCGTGCCGGCACCGACCAAGGCTGTTGGAGGAAGCGCTCCGACAATGCTGGCGATGGAGGCGTAAGGATCGGGCGAGTTGAGCGGCACCTCGATCGCTTCGATACCGGCGCCGAAGATCGCCTGGCCGATCGCCACCGCCTCGCTTGGCTTGAGGCCACGCAGGATGGCGACCAGACCCCGCTCGAGCTTTGGAAAAGGTGCGGTTTCGGTCATGCGGCAACTCCATTTCCGGCGATCATGCCATTTTCGCGCGCGGCTTCGGCAAGACCGGCACGCACCGCCTCGTCGGCGTCGACCACCCTGACCGCGAGCCCGGCAAGGCCGAGCGCGTCGGCATAGAGCTTGCCGAGTGCGCCCGACGCGATCAGCACGACGGGCACGGCACTCGCCCCATAACGGCGATTTGCCGAAGCGATCTCGCCGCCGATCAGCAGGCCGGACAGGCACGCGGCGGCATCCTCGGGCTTCAGATCCTGCAGCAGGCTGGCGGCGCGGATCGAGAACAGTCTTGAACCGATGTCACCACCTTCGGCCAACGCCTTCAGGCACCACTCCCGGAAAAATGGATTTTCGGCGGCAACCGGCTTCGGCGGCTCGCCCAGCGAATGGCGCAGGATCGAGTGCGCGGCCAGCACCGAAAACAGCTCGCCGGTCGGCCAGGTGCCGAAACCGGCAACAGAGCCGTCCTCGACCAGCACCCATTTCGAATGCGTGCCGGGCATGCAGACGAGGTGGCGTCCCTTTGCCGGCAAACCGGCGCCGGCAAGCTGGGTTTCCTCGCCGCGCATGACGTCCGGGGCGTCGGCCAGACGCTGGGCAAGGCCGGGCACGATGCGGATGTCGCGGCGCTGGCCGGGGATGCGGGCAGCGCCGGCGAGAATAGCGCCGATCGGCGCCGGCACGCTGACATAGGGCGCCTCCAGCCAGCCCTGGCGCGAACCGGCCATGCCGCAAATGATGACCGGCAGCGCCTCGGCTGCGCCCAGGGCACCCAGATGCCCTTCAAGAATGGACGAAAATCCTTTAGCCTGGGCGGTGATCAGCCCGTCATCGCCGCGCCGCTCGGCGAGAACCTTGCCGGCGCCGTCGAGCAGCCAGACCCTCA
Organism: Mesorhizobium sp. M0019; assembly: GCF_040323975.1. Taxonomy (NCBI): domain Bacteria; kingdom Pseudomonadati; phylum Pseudomonadota; class Alphaproteobacteria; order Hyphomicrobiales; family Phyllobacteriaceae; genus Mesorhizobium; species Mesorhizobium sp. M0019. The sequence goes on from NZ_JAMYVK010000004.1 coordinate 44,695, forward strand.
TACGGGTGGTGCCCCAGTCGACGGCCGCGACGGAAGCTGCCTTGCTCGATGAGATCACAGGAACCCCCCATCGACGATCAGCATCTGCGCGGTCAGCATGCGTGAGGCATCCGACGCCAGGAACAGCACGGTGCCGACAATGTCTTCCGGCTGCATCACCTCTTTGATGCACTGTTTGGCGACATGAGCGGCGAGCGCTTCTTCGGTGACCCAGAGCTTTCTCTGCCGCTCGGTGATCACCCAGCCGGGCGCGATCGCGTTGACACGGATGCCGTCGACGCCGAGCTTGCCGGCAAGACCCTTGGTGAGACCGACGATGCCGGCCTTGGCGGCGGTGTAGGCCGGCATATCGGGATGGTTGATGAGAAACGACGTCGAGGTGAAGTTGATGATCGAGCCGCCGCCGGCCCGCTTCATGCCCGGCGCCACCGCCTGTGCGCTGAAGAAATGCGGGCGCAGGTTGATGGCATGGTTGTTGTCCCAGAACTCCACCGTGACGTCTTCGACGGCATGACGGTCATCCTGCGCGGCATTGTTGACCAGCACGGTCACGTTGCCATGCGCCTCGGCGGCTTTGGCGATTGATACCCGCAATGCCTCGATGTCGCGTATGTCGGTCTTGAGATAGAACGGCCGCCGGCCGAGCTCCTTGTCTAACCGATCGGCCAGCGCCAGGCTCGGACGGTCGGCGATATCGATGAAGGCGACCTTTGCCCCCTGGCGGACAAAACCTTCGGTCAAGGCAGCACCAATGCCGGAGCCGCCGCCGGTGATCAGCACCGAAGCGCCTTCGAGGTCGGCAAAGCGTGCCGATGGCATCATGAAATTCTCTCCCGGTCCAATGATCTCGGTCGGCCGGCGCGCATCCTATCCAGCCGTGTCGGGCGGGCAAGGGCGAAAGAGTGGATTGTCAGGACTTATGTCCGACAAAAGGCCGCACGGGCCGCCGATCGATCAGCTGCCCAGCCGGACGCGGTACAATTCAACGGCGGCTCCACTGGTCCCGGCAACCGGCTCAAGCCATTCCGGCACGCTGCCGCGCATCAACCCGGCAAGAAAACCTGCCGGCGCCTTGGCGGCGAGGAGCTTGCTTTCGGCGCTGCCGGGGCACAGCGCGACGAGGCCGACGTGATGATCCGCCACGACCGTCCTGGCATCGGCATTGGACCCAAGGAAGGCATCGAGCGCCAGCAGGTTGCCGGCGACGTTGCGATGGTAGGGCCCGGCGAAGACGTGATGTCCGGAATAGGCCAGGATAGGCGATCCGAGATTGGAAATTGCCAGCACGGTGGTGCCGGGCAGGCGGCCGAGTGCCGCAAAGGAGGCCATGCGCTGGCAAGCGACATCGGTGCCGTCGCCATTATCCGCCGTGGTGTTGCTGTCCTCGAAGGCGACCGAGGTTGCCGCGGCAGCCCCAGTCCAGACCGCATTCACCGAAACCAGCCAGACGGCAGCCATGCGCAGCGCCACACCGCGCGACGCGCTGGCCTCGGCCCGTTGACGCCATTTGGCAATCCAGGCGGCAAGCGGGATGACAGCGAAGGCGATCGAGAATGTCGAACCGCGCACCTGCCAAGCGCTGACGATGAAGGCCACGGCAAGCAGCGCGCCGACAAGGCTGTCCTGCCGCCGCCAGCCGCCACGGCCAAGGCGAAGCGCCATCAGCACGAGCGCGATGAGCGGCGTGGCATAGCGCGCCACCACCCCGGCCGGATCTTCAGCGAGCAGCTTGAACAGCGATTGCGCCTCGTCGATGTGATCAAGCCATAGCTCCTTGAGGCGCGGATCGAGGTTGGCATAGGGCGCTGCCAGGCATTGTGGGAACAAAAAGACGATTGCAGCGGCCAATAGAAGGGCAAGCAGGCCAAGCGAGGCGATACGCCATTGGCGCGTGCGGCCGGCGGGCTCGATCGACGCTATCGCCGCAAAGCCGGTTCCGGCGATCGCCGCGACGACGAACTGCACGGTCGAGAAGGCGTCGCATTGCGCCTGACCCCAGGCGGACGGCGCAATGGTGGCGACAAAGACGAGAGCGGATACGCCGGCAAAGCCGAGGCCGAAATCCCTGGCAATCGACCTCTCGCCATTGGCGCCGACGGCGAACAGCATGGCAACAGAGGCGCCGATGGTGGCAAGATAAGGCGCGGTCTCCATGCCGACGGCCAGCATCAATCCGGCGCACAGGCCGGAGAGCAATGCCGCCGGCCTGCGCATTGGCGCTTCAAGCAACAGGCTCAGGCTGGCCATGCTCAGCATCAGCTGGACATTGTGGTGATCGAGCGCGCCAGGCGAAAAAATGCCGAGGAAATGCAGTGCGGCGGCGCCGACGATGACAGCCGGCAGCACGGCGCCGTCACCGGCAAAGCTGCGCGCGGCGCGAGCCGTGAAAAATGCGGTCAGGCAGAAGAGCAGCGCCGGCCACAGCACTTGCGCAACATTCTCGGCAAAGGCCGCGCTGCCCGTCAGGGCCGATACGGCGATGATGATGGCGGCGATCGGCGCATCGACCAGCCGCGACCAATGCATGACGAAACCGCCTTCCAGGCCCATCCTGTACTGGTGCAGATCGAACCAGCCCTGGCTGGCCAGCATGTCGCGAACTTCGACAAGGCGCAGCAGATTGTCGTTGTCGCCGCCGGCATTGGTCAATTCCGGGAAGCCGGCAAGGGCATTGACGGCAAGTGCCAGCAACGTGGCAAGCAGCGCCAGCGCGATATCGGACCTCCAAATGGAGGCGCCATCGTCGGCTGTGCTCATATCAGGACCTTTGGAAGGAATAGGGTGCGGTTTAAACCTAGCCTTAACAGCTTCAATAAATAGTAAAGCCGCCCGAGCGAGGCCGGCGCTTGAGCGGTCAGGGGCCTCACAGGGCATCTGGAGACGAAAATGCCACAAGAAGTGCGCCATGAGCCGAGCATCGCCGTGCTCCTGCCTTGCTACAATGAGGAGCTGACGATCGGCGAAGTGGTGCGGCGCTTTCGCGAAACGCTGCCTGCCGCCGCGATCTATGTCTACGACAACAATTCGCGCGATCTGACGGCGCTCCGAGCCCGCGCCGCCGGCGCCATCGTGGTGCGCGAGCCGCGCCAGGGCAAAGGCAATGTCGTACGCCGCATGTTCGCCGACATCGAGGCTGACATCTACCTGATGGCCGACGGCGACGGCACCTATGCGCCGGAGGACGCGCCGCAACTGATCAACACGCTGCTGACCGAGCGCTCCGACATGGTGGTGGGCACCAGGCGCGGCGTCGCCAACGACGCCGGCAGGACAGGCCACGCCTTCGGCAACCGCATCTTCAACAGCCTCTACAAACGTTTGTTCGGCTCGGACTTTACCGATATCTTCTCGGGTTACCGCGCCTTCACCAGGCGCTTCGTCAAGAGTTTTCCCGCCGTTTCCGGCGGTTTCGAGATCGAGACCGAAATGTCGGTGCACGCCTCGCAGCTCAAATTGCCGGTCAGCGAGATCGGACTCGACTATGGCCGCCGGCCGGAAGGCTCCTCGTCGAAGCTATCGACCTTTCGCGACGGCGCGAAGATCCTGTGGATGTTCGCCATGCTGATGAAGGAGACGCAGCCGCTGCGTTTCTTCGGCGCTTTTTCGGTGTTCTTCCTGGCATCAAGCCTGTTTCTGATGGCGCCGGTGCTGATCGAGTTCGCCGAAACCGGGCTTGTGCCGCGCATGCCGACCTGGGTTCTGTCGGTCGGGCTGCTGCTGCTGTCGATGCTGGCGGCGGTGACCGGGGTGATCCTCGATTCGGTGTCGCGCGGCCGCGCCGAGCAGAAGCGCATCTTCTATCTGTCGATGCCTTCCGGTCGCGTCGAGCGCGAACGTGCAAGCGCGCTCGCGACTTTGAAGGCCGGACCGCGCAAGACGCCGCGGGCGGCCTAGAGCCTAAATGGGACGCCTCGCCCGCTTCATTGTCGCCGGCGGCATCGGCTTCGTCGCCGACGCGGGTGCGCTTTGGCTGGTGCTGGCGACAACGCCGCTTGGGCCCTTGGCGGCCCGCATCATCTCGATCGGTTTTGCCCTGTCCGTCACCTGGCTGATCAACCGCCATCTGACCTTCTCGCCTTCCAGCCGCGGCGTCGCGCAAGAGGGCGCACGCTATGGCGGCGTCGGCATTGCCACCAGCCTCGTCAATTATCTCGTCTATTGCGCCATGCTGTTCGCGCTGCCGATGGTGTCGCCGCTCATAGCCCTTGCGGTCGCCTCGCTGGTCGCCATGGCGCTGTCCTTCCTCGGCTATTCCAAGCTGGTCTTCGACCGCTGAAGGCACATCGCGTTGGGATCTGCGCCAAGCGAAGCGCAGCCTCATCATGACCTTGGCCGATTGGCAGAGGCCGCCGATTTCCTTATATCGCTGTCGTCGATGCATCGGCCCGAAAAATCGGAATCGATTTTCGGAAAGCACGATGCATGGATTCAAAAAATGTTGGAGCGTACTTTGTGCGTCCAAGTGGATCGCTCCAAGTGCGCCGGAGAGCTGCCATGCCCCTGAAAGTCGCCGTCCAGATGGACCACATCTCCAGCGTGTCGGTAGCCGGCGACACGTCGTTTGCGCTGTCGCTGGAAGCGCAGCGGCGCGGCCACCGGCTGTTCCACTACACGCCCGACCGGCTGTCGCTGCGCGACGGCAAGGTGTTTGCCCGTATCGAGGCGATGCAGGTTCGCGACGAGAAGGGCAATCATTATTCGCTGGGCGAAGAAGTCCGCACCGATCTTTCGGAGATGGACGTCATCCTTTTGCGGCAGGATCCGCCCTTCGACATGAACTACATCACCACCACGCATATTCTCGAGCGCATCCATCCGAAGACCCTGGTGGTCAACGACCCGGCCTGGGTGCGCAACAGCCCGGAAAAGATCTTCGTCACCGAATTTTCCGACCTGATGCCGGCGACGCTGATCACCAAGGATCCGCTCGAGGTCGCCGCCTTCCGCAAGGAGTTCGGCGACATCATCGTCAAGCCGCTCTATGGCAATGGCGGCGCCGGCATCTTCCACCTGCACGAGGCCGACCGCAATCTCGCCTCGCTGCTCGAAATGTTCGGCCAGATGTTCCGCGAACCCTACATCGTGCAACGCTATCTGAAAGAGGTGCGGGCCGGGGACAAGCGCATCATCCTGATCGACGGCGAGCCGGTCGGCGCCATCAACCGGGTACCGGCCGAGCATGATTCGCGCTCCAACATGCATGTCGGCGGCCGCGCTGAAAAAACCGAGCTGACGGTGCGCGAACGCGAGATCTGTGCCCGCATCGGCCCCGCGCTGAAGGAGCGCGGCTTCATCCTTGTCGGCATCGACGTGATCGGCGACTACATGACCGAGATCAACGTGACCTCACCGACCGGCATACGCGAAGTGCAGCGCTTCGGCGGCGCCGACATCGCCAGCCTGTTCTGGGATGCCGTGGAGGAGAAGCGCAACTAGCCTCGCTTCGCGAGCGGCCGCGTTGCAAACCATTGCCGCCGTTGCGCTCAGCTGTTCCCCAAATGTTCTTGCCTTCGCCGGAAATCTGTGGTTGTCTCGGGTGACGCCGTTCGCGGCATGATCGCAAAGGCTTGGGGCAAAAGCCTGCATCCGGGGTGAAGACATGGTGGCGCGGGTTCGCACGGTTGCTTTCCAGGGCATCGAGGCCGTGCCGGTCGACGTGCAGGTGATGATCGCGCCGGGCAAGGTCAACATGCACATCGTCGGGCTGGCCGACAAGGCCGTAGCCGAAAGCCGCGAGCGGGTGCAGGCAGCACTTCATGCATCCGGCCTGTCGATGCCGTCGAAGAAGGTCACCGTCAATCTGGCGCCCGCCGACCTGCCCAAGGAAGGCAGCCACTACGATTTGCCGATCGCGCTCGGGCTGATGGCGGCGCTCGGCGCCATTCCGGGCGACATGCTGGCCGGCTATGTCGTGCTTGGCGAATTGTCGCTCGACGGCACCATCGCCGCGGTGGCTGGCGCGCTGCCGGCGGCAATCGGTGCCAATGCCGAAGGCAAGGGCTTGATCTGCCCGTTCGCCTTCGGGCCGGAAGCGGCCTGGGCCGGCAAGGATTTCGACATATTGGCGCCGCGCAGCCTGATCGCCATCGCCAATCATTTTCGCGGCACGCAGGTTCTGTCGCGGCCGGAAGCCGGCATCCATGCCTCGGCGCGCGACCTGCCCGACCTTGCCGACATCAAGGGCCAGGAGACCGCCAAGCGGGCGCTGGAGGTGGCGGCGGCCGGCGGCCACAATCTTCTGATGGTCGGACCGCCGGGGTCGGGAAAGTCGATGCTGGCGCAGCGGCTGCCGTCGATCCTGCCGCCGCTGGCGCCCAGGGAATTGCTCGAAGTCTCGATGATCGCCTCGGTGGCCGGCGAACTCGGCGAAGGAAAACTCACCGACCGGCGGCCGTTCCGCGCGCCACATCATTCGGCCTCGATGGCGGCGATGGTCGGCGGCGGTCTGCGCGTGCGGCCGGGCGAGGCCTCGCTTGCCCATCACGGCGTGCTGTTCCTCGACGAGTTCCCCGAATTCTCGCCGCAGGCGCTCGATGCACTGCGCCAGCCGCTCGAGACCGGCGACTGCATGATCGCGCGCGCCAATCATCGCGTCACCTATCCGGCGCGTATCCAACTGGTCGCGGCGATGAACCCGTGCCGTTGCGGCATGGCCGGCGAGCCGGGCTATCGCTGTCTACGCGGCGATCGCTGCCGCACCGACTACCAGGCGCGCATTTCCGGCCCGCTGCTCGATCGCATCGATCTCAGGATCGAGGTGCCGGCGGTCTCGGCCAGCGATCTGATCCGGCCGGACCGGGCGGAGAAAAGTGCCGCCGTCGCACTACGTGTTGCCCGCGCCCGTACGATCCAGCGCGAGCGCTTCGAGCGGCTCGGCGCGACCGCCACCACCAACGCCCATTGCTCGCCGTCAGTCATCGAGGAGATCGCCATGCCCGATGCCGCCGGCCTGTCTCTGCTCAGGGACGCCAGCGAAAAGCTTGGCTTTTCCGCGCGGGCCTATCACCGCGTCCTGAAGGTGGCGCGGACCCTGGCCGATCTCGAGGCCAGCGAGACGGTCGGCCGCATCCATCTGGCCGAAGCGATTTCCTACCGCATGAGCTCGGAACGGATGGCACAAGCGGCGTAGCGTTTTTCCCTCCCCCTCGAGGGGAGGGTGGCCGCGAAGCGGCCGGTTGGGGTCGCCGGTGAGACGCTCGGCCTGTCGCATTTCGAAACCGGCCGAGGTGCGGAGCGTTGCGATGCTCCTCCTAGGGCGCACCGTCAGAATTGGGTTGGCGCACTGCATTGGCGACCCCACCCGGCCCTTCGGGCCACCCTCCCCTCAAGGGGGAGGGGGACGCCGGCGCTTACCCTTGGCCTGCGTGCATCGTGCTTTCGGTTCAGCCGTTATCCCGCGCCTTCAGCTCCAGCCGCCGCGCGTGCAGCACTGGCTCGGTGTAGCCGTTGGGTTGCACGCGGCCTTTGAAGACCAGGTCGCAGGCGGCGAGGAAGGCGATGGACTTGTCGAAATCCGGCGCCATCGGCCGGTAGAGCGGATCGCCTTGGTTCTGGCGGTCGACGATCGCCGCCATGCGTTTCATCGTCTCCATGACCTGCTCGGGCGTGCAGACGCCGTGATGCAGCCAGTTGGCGATGTGCTGCGAGGAGATGCGCAGCGTGGCGCGGTCCTCCATCAGGCCGACGTCGTTTATGTCCGGCACTTTCGAACAGCCGACGCCCTGGTCGATCCAGCGCACGACATAGCCCAGAATGCCTTGCGCGTTGTTGTCGAGTTCCTTCTGGATGTCCGCCTGAGACCAGTTCGGCCGCACCGCGACCGGCACCGACAGGATGTCGTCGAGTTTTGCCTTGGGCCGGCTCTTCAGTGCCGCCTGCACGGCATGGACGTCGACCTTGTGATAGTGGGTGGCGTGCAGCGTCGCCGCCGTCGGCGACGGCACCCAGGCGGTGTTGGCGCCAGCCTTGGGATGGGCGATCTTCTCGGCCAGCATCGCCGCCATCAGGTCGGGCATCGCCCACATGCCCTTGCCGATCTGGGCGTGGCCGGCCAACCCACATTCCAGCCCGATGTCGACGTTCCAGGCTTCGTAGGCGGCAATCCAGGCGGCCTGCTTCATGTCGCCCTTGCGGATCATCGGGCCGGCCTCCATCGAGGTGTGGATCTCGTCGCCGGTGCGATCGAGGAAGCCGGTGTTGATGAAGACGACGCGTTCTTTCGCGGCGCGGATCGCCTCCTTGAGGTTGACGGTGGTGCGCCGCTCCTCGTCCATGATGCCCATCTTGAGGGTGTTTTTGGGCACGCCGAGCAGCGCCTCGACACGGTCGAAAATCTCGACGGCGAAGGCAACTTCGTCGGGCCCGTGCATCTTGGGCTTTACGATGTACATCGAGCCGGCGCGAGAATTGGCGCGGCGCCCGTTCACGCCGATGTCATGCAGCGCGATCAGCGCCGTCAGCGCCGCATCCATAATGCCTTCCGGCACCTCGTTGCCGTCGCGATCCGATATCGCCGGATTGGTCATAAGGTGGCCGACATTCCTGACCAGCATCAGCGAGCGGCCGGGCAAGGTCAGCGTGCCGCCATCCGGCGCGGTATAGGTGCGGTCGGGGTTGAGCCTCCGGACAAAGCTCTTGCCGGCCTTGGTGATCTCCTCCGCCAAGTCGCCCTTCATCAGGCCGAGCCAGTTGCGGTAGACCAGCACCTTATCCTCGGCATCGACGGCCGCCACCGAATCCTCGCAGTCCTGGATGGTGGTCAGCGCCGATTCCAGCAGGACATCGGCAATGCCGGCCGGATCGGTGCGGCCGATCTGGTTGTTGCGGTCGATGACGATTTCAATGTGCAGGCCGTTCTTGACCAGCAGGACGGCTTCGGGGTCGGCGGCATCGCCGCGATAGCCGGCAAACTGTCTGAGGTCGGCAAGCGTGGTGGCGCCGGCACCCTCGCCCAGCCGCAACATGCCATTGGCGACCGAAAGCCCGTTGACGCCGGCCCATTTGCCTGTCGTGAGCGGCACCGCCTCGTCGAAGAAGCTTTTCACCCAGGCGACGACCTTGGCGCCGCGCGCCGGATTGAATTTGTTGCCTCGCTCGGCGCCGTCCGTCTCCGGGATGGCGTCGGTTCCGTAGAGCGCATCGTACAGCGAGCCCCAGCGCGCATTGGCGGCATTCAGCGCATAACGCGCGTTCATCACCGGCACCACCAGCTGCGGCCCGGCAACCAAAGCGATTTCCGGGTCGACATTTTCGGTGGTCACGCTGAACGCCGGCCCCTCGGGCAGGAGATAGCCGATCTCGCGGAGGAACGTCTTGTAGGCCTCCATGTCGACGGGCGCGCCATTGTCGCGATACCAGCGGTCGAGCTTGTCCTGCATGGCATCGCGCTTTTCGAGCAGCGCCCGGTTTTTTGGCGAGAGATCATGGACGATCGCCGAAAAACCGCTCCAGAATGCCTCCGCTTCAATGCCGGTGCCCGGCAGCGCCTCGTTCACGACAAATTCATGAAGCGCGCGGGCAATCCGCAATCCGGCGATCTCGACGCGATCGGTCATCAGGGCTTCTCCAAGGCTTGGCCGGCTTGCCGGCCTCGGGCCTTTGACATGGCAAGGTTGTAGGGTCAACTCGGCCTAAGGTGAAGGTAGGGCGTTTTCGCTGCCGATCTCCCCCCTTGAGGGGGAGATGGCCGGCAGGCCAGAGGGGGTCGCCTCGCGTGGAGTGCAACCTCTTCTTTGCACCAAATCGCGTCGCGCTTCATGCGAGGCGACCCCCTCTGTCGCCTTCGGCGACATCTCCCCCTCGGGGGGGAGATTACGCGCTCACACCGCAATCCTTGGCCGTCCCGACGCCACCGCCACGACATGCGCCTCGATGAACATGCGCTGGCCCTCTACGGTGGAGACGCGGAACTCGCTGGCGATTTCGATCTCGGCGCTGTCGGTGCCGGCGTCCTTAGCCCGCCCGGCGGCAATCGCGCGCACATCTTTCTCCGCCGCGGCGATCGCCGCTGCTTCGTCGTTGAAATCGCGCACGCTTTCACCTGAGGCAACGCGGAACAGCCCTTCCTTGGGCTGGCTGACCCGCGCCTCCGCCGACACCCGGACCTGGCCGACGACGGCGCCAAGCGCGTTGGCGACGTCGGTATCCTGCGGCACCACGCATTCATTGCCGACCAGCTCGGCCAGGCCGGCATAATGCAGCGGCGCCGAGGCGCCGAGGCCGATGACCGGACGGTCGAGGGCGACGCTCAAGCGGGCGATGCCGGGATGCGCGTCGACGGCGCGCTGGACCAGGGCATGGGCGACGGTCGCCGCGCCATCCAGCCCGTCCTCGGCGAAGGCGGTCTCGAGGATGACTTCGGCCGACAGGCGGGTCAGCGCGGTCAGCACCCGTTCCGAGATCGCCTCCGGCGAGGCGGCGATGAACTGGCCGCGGCCGTCGCGCCTGCGCGCGAACAGCTCGGCACCCAGACGCGCCGCGGCCGCATCCCAATTGGCCTGCCTGCCCAGCACATGCGCGGCGTCCGACGGCGTGAAGCCGGCGACATGCACCAGCCCGCGCGACACCAGCCGGTTCAAGGTGGCGTTCTGGGCGTTCGAGGTCAGCAATCTGTCGAGAGCCTGCGGCACGGCACCAATCAGCTCGTAAAGCTTGGCTTCGGCGCCGGTCAGTCCGGCCGCAAGCCGCTCCGGCACGCCGGTGCGCACCGCGAGGCGGCCATCCATGCGGCCGGGATTAGGCGCGCGCAGCTGGCGTTCCAGTTCTGATGTGACGGCCTCGCCATGCATCAAGCCGGCCAGCGCCAGCGGCACCAGGCGGCGCGGGCCGAGCAGGATCTTCGGGCTGAGCGCGCCATCCTCCAGCGCCACTTCGGAATCGCCGCCGAGCCCAAAAGTGCGCATGGCGACGGCCTCGACCATGGTGCGGAAACCGCCGACGGTGGCGCCTTCCGGATCGAGCCGCGGCCGGCCCTTGTCGAGCACGGCGACGTCGGTGGTGGTGCCGCCGATATCGGAGACCACAGCATCGTCGAGGCCGGTCATGTGGCGGGCACCGACGAGGCTGGCAGCCGGGCCGGACAGGATGGTCTCGATCGGCCGCTGGCGGGCAAAGGCGGCCGAGACCAAAGCGCCGTCGCCGCGCACCACCATCAGCGGGGCGGCGATGTTGCGCGCGGCCAAAAAACCTTCGGTTGCCGCGACCAGCCGGTCGATCATCGAGATCAGCCTGGCGTTGAGCAATGTCGTCAGCGCCCGGCGCGGGCCGCCGAGCTTGGCCGACAGTTCGTGGCTGGCGGTGACCGGCAGGCCGGTCCTGTCGCGGATCAGGTTCCGCGCGCTTAGCTCATGCGCCGGGTTGCGGGTGGCGAAATAGGCGCAGACGGCAAAGCCGGACACCGACTTTTCCAGTTCCGGCAAAGCTGCCTCCAGCCCGGAAAGATCGAGCTTTGCCGCATTGCCATGGACATCGTGGCCGCCGGGGCAGAACACCACCGGGTCGGTGCCGAGCGCCGCCTTCAGCCCGTCGCGGGCAAGGTCGCCCTCGGCAAAGCCGATCATCACCAGCGCCACGCGGCCGCCCTGGCCCTCGACCAGCGCATTGGTGGCAAGCGTCGTCGACATCGACACCAGTTTTATCGCAGTCGGGTCGGTGCCGGCCTTTTGCAGCACCGCATCGACTGCGCCCGATATGCCGACCGCCAGGTCGTGGCGGGTGGTCAGCGCCTTGGCCTTGGCCAGCACTTTTCCGCCGGGGCCGCCGGCTTCCGACCACAGCACCGCGTCGGTATAGGTGCCGCCAGTGTCGATGCCGAGGAACAGGGGTGAGGGTTTGGGCTTGGCGGTCATATTTGGGTCCGGAGAATTGCTGCCCCGCCCCTTAGCCGATACGGGCCGGGCGATAAAGGCACGAGCGCTGGGCCAAGGCAGCGTAATCTCCCCCCTCGAGGGGGAGATGGCCGGCAGGCCAGAGGGGGTCGTCTCGCGTGGAGCGCCGGCATTCTCTGGCCGCGATGGCGTTGGCGTCAGGACGCACCGACCCCCTCTGTCGCCTTCGGCGACATCTCCCCCTCAAGGAGGGAGATAGCGGCGGCGCCTACCCGACAAACCCCACGCGCTTATGCGACCCGTCACAAAACGGCTTGTTGGCGGAGTGGCCGCAGCGGCAGAGGAAGGTGCGTTGCGTACGGTCGACCGTGTGGCCTGTGCCGGTGACGATTTCGACATTGCCTTCGAGCTTGAGCGGGCCGTTGGTCGTCGGCGTCACCGTCAGCGAGCCATTCCGCACTTCCAGCGCCGGCGTATCCTTCAGCGGCGGTTCGCCGGTGGCGGTGAAGCCCGATTTGGTGTGGCTGCCATCGCAGAACGGCTTGTTTTCCGAGGCGCCGCAGCGGCAGAGCGTGGCGCGGTAAAACGTTTCGCCGCCCAACACGATCTCGGCATGGATGGCAAGCGGACCGTTTTCCCTTATGCGCACAATGTTGACCACCGGCGGCTGTTCCTGCGGCCCGCCATCCTTGCGGACATAGGTGATGGCGCCGGACGGGCAGGCTTCGGCGAGCGCCACGATCTTCTCGACGCTGGCCGCCTCGGGGTGGATCCACTGGCCGGGCGCATTGGGCACGAAGACACGAGGATCGCCCAGCACGCAGTTGCGCGAATGGATGCAACGTTTTCCCGAAAAGCCGATGTCGATGTTCTCGCCTTCGACCACTGCCATGGGTGGGTCTCCTGTCGGACTACGCTATGGCGACAGTCAGGACGACGTCAAGGCAGCATTCTCCCCCTCGTGAGGGCCGACCTCGGGCGCGGCGGTAAGGGAATTCGCATTTTTTGCTCGCAGCACCACATTTTGTTCTTGCTTTGTGCCGGCAGCTATGTTACTAATTTGAGTATGGTGTCAATTGGCTCCAACGACCCGCCTGCCGAGGCGGGTTTTTTGTTTCAGCTTTGAAATTCCGTTGCCGGCCTGCACTCGCGGGACGGCCCTCTCCCCCCTCGCGGGGGAGATGGCCGCGCAGCGGCCAGAGGGGGTCGGCACGACCGGACTCGGCCTACTGCTGCAGAACAGGTTGGCGCTCTATGCGCGGCGACCCCCTCTGTCGCCTTTGGCGACATCTCCCCCTCAAGGGGGGAGATCTGCCACGTCACGGAACCAGATCGATTTCCTCGGTCTCGCCGCCACTGCAGGTGTAGCAGCAATCGTCGCACTTTTCCGTATTGCCGGGGCCGACGCCCCAATAGGTATTCTCGTCGCCATCGACCCAGGCGCCGTAGCAGATCGATTCGCCGTCCTTGCAGGACAGCGGGATCGCCTTGGTCTCGCCGTCATTGAGATAGTAATCCTGATTGTTGCCCGGCCAGACATGGTCGCGGTCCTGGCTGTAGAGCTCGACGCGCATGGCGTTCGGATGGCTGTTCCTGATCTCGAAAGTGACATCGCCGGCATGCGCGACGGGCGCAAACAGCATGACAATGAACAGCGACGCGGCGACGCGGCGCGCGAAAGCGTAAGACGACATGATGATTTCCCCCCGGAATGACACGGCCTGCCCGGCCGCGACGGGAACATGGCATGGCGGCGGGATGGGTGGAAGAGGTGATTCCCGCATTTGCGCTCCGCGTGACGCGCGAGGTTGCCAAGGAAGACCCCTCTCCGGTTTGCTTCGCAAACCACCTCTCCCCACTTCGTGGGGCGAGGAATGCCAATCACCGAAGCCTCACAACACCTGGGTTCCTCGCCCCCACAAAGTGGGGGTGTGGTGGCCGCGAAGCGGCCGGAGAGGGGGCGGTCCGACTGGACTCAACGCCCGGGCTTCAGCAGCGTCCAGATCCAGCCGATGAATGTGAGCACCAGAAAGGGATATCCGGCAGCAGGCAGCGGCGCCGAGGTCGGCAGCAAAGGCGCCCCCCACAGGATCAGGCCGGCCGACACGACAAACAGCACGGCGGCCACGACAGCCGTGAGCCGCATCCACAGCGCGAAGGTTTTCGGCGCGCTGACCATGACCAGCGCCGCCGCCCAAAGCGAGATACCGCCGACATAGGAGGGCACGCTGGCCTCAAGCCCCGCCGCATTGCCGGAGAGCAGCAGGCTTTCGCCGGCGAGAAAGATCAAAAATCCAGCCGCCACGCAGTCATTGCCCTGGCGCTGATATTTCATCGTCAACAGCGCGGTCGCCACCACGAGCGCCACGCCGTCGATCGTCCAGAGCGTTTCGCGAAGTTCGGCGCTCTCGACGAAGGTGCCGGCGAGTCCGAAAGCGCCGCCGATGGCGAGGCCGATCGCGGCGACGAGGTCCAGAGTGGAGCGCAGATGTCTCCCCCGAAGCCGCAAGGATACTTCAAGGCGGGACATTCTCCAATGATGGTCCGCTGTCCTGAAGGGTCGCAATGGCCGGCGCGTATCCAGCTTGCTGACCTGTCGCACTCTTCTGCCCAATCTCCACCATGCACCTTCAGCGCCGCGCTGGCGGGGGGCCCGCTGCCTCCGGCAGCTCCCCCGCTTTCGAAGCCTGCCATCGATTCACTGGATCGATGGGTTGGCGCGCTGTGCGCGCCAACCGGCTTCTCAATCCCCCATTTTCAAGGCCTGGATAAACGCTTCCTGCGGGATGTCCACCTTGCCGAACTGGCGCATCCGCTTCTTGCCCTCTTTCTGCTTGTCGAGCAGCTTGCGCTTGCGTGAGACGTCGCCGCCGTAGCATTTGGCGGTGACGTCCTTGCGCAGCGCCGAGATGGTCTCGCGGGCGATGACCTTGCCGCCGATCGCCGCCTGGATCGGGATCTTGAACAGATGGTGCGGGATCAGCTCCTTCAGTTTCTCGCACATCTGGCGGCCGCGCTTTTCCGCCGCCGTACGGTGGACCAGCATCGACAGCGCATCGACCGGCTCTTCGTTGACCAGGATCGACATCTTGACCAGGTCGCCTTCCTTGTAGTCGGTCAAATGATAGTCGAACGAGGCGTAGCCCTTGGAGATCGACTTCAGCCGGTCGTAGAAGTCGAAGACCACCTCGTTGAGCGGCAAATCGTAGATCAGCATGGCGCGCTTGCCGACATAGGACAGGTCGGCCTGGATGCCGCGCCGGTCCTGACAGAGTTTTAGGATGCCGCCGAGATAGTCGTCGGGGGTGAGGATGGTGGCGCGGATCCACGGCTCCTCGATGGCCGATATTTTGACCACGTCGGGCATGTCGGCTGGGTTGTGCAGTTCCTTGACCGTGCCATCGTTCAACAGCAGGCGATAGACGACACTAGGTGCGGTGGCGATGAGGTCGAGATTGAATTCGCGCTCCAGCCGCTCCTGGATGATTTCGAGATGCAGCAGCCCGAGGAAGCCGCAGCGATAGCCGAAGCCGAGCGCGGCGCTGGTTTCCATTTCAAAGGAGAAGGACGCGTCATTGAGGCGCAGCTTGCCGACCGCGGCGCGCAAATCCTCGAAATCGGCGGCGTCGACCGGGAACAGGCCGCAGAACACCACCGGCTGTGCCGGCTTGAAGCCGGGCAGGGCTTGCGCCGTCGGCCGCTTGTCCTCGGTGATGGTGTCGCCGACGCGGGTGTCGGCAACCTCCTTGATCGAGCCGGTGAAGAAACCGAACTCGCCGGGGCCGAGCTCGTCAGCATTGATGCGGGCGGGCGTAAAGACGCCGGTGCGCTCGACCAGGTATCTGGCGCCGGTGCCCATCATGCGGATGGTCTGGCCCTTCTTCAAGACGCCGTCGATGATGCGGACCAGCACGATGACGCCGAGATAGGCATCGTACCAGGAGTCGACCAGCATCGCCTTCAGCGGGGCCGTGATGTCGCCCTCGCGCGGCGGCGGCAGATCGTTGACGATCGCCTCCAGCACGTCGGGAATGCCAAGCCCCGTCTTGGCCGAGATCAGCACGGCGTTGGAGGCGTCGATGCCGATCACCTCCTCGACCTGTTCGCGGATGCGCTCGGGCTCGGCGGCGGGCAGGTCGACCTTGTTCAGCACCACGACGATCTCGTGGTTGTTGTCGATCGCCTGGTAGACATTGGCCAGCGTCTGCGCCTCGACGCCTTGCGAGGCGTCGACGACCAGCAGCGAACCTTCGCAGGCGGCGAGCGAGCGCGACACTTCATAGGCGAAGTCGACATGGCCGGGCGTGTCGATCAGGTTGAGGACATACTCCTGTCCATTGTTGGCGCGGTATTTCAGCCGCACCGTCTGCGCCTTGATGGTGATGCCGCGCTCGCGCTCGATGTCCATCGAGTCCAGCACCTGCTCCTTCATGTCGCGCAGCTCCAGCCCGCCGGTCGACTGGATCAGCCGGTCGGCAAGCGTGGATTTGCCATGGTCGATATGGGCAACGATGGAGAAGTTGCGGATGTTTTTGATCGGCGTGGTCATGCGCCGCGCTTTAGCAGGGGCACGCTACATCGGCAAGCGGCGGGGCGCGGGTGCGGCGGCGGGGCGGCAAAGTCGTTAAACTTTGATCCATGAGATTAGAGCATAGTTCGCGCCCGGCGTGATAGCCACTGGCCATCGCCGTTTCGGGGGGATCGGAATGCCGTTGTCAGCACGCAAATTTCTCAAATCGGTGAGCGGCTCGTTCGCGCCATTGCTCGCCATCTTGCTTATCCCGATGGTTGCCGCATTGGGTTTTTCCATCGACTATACCTCTGCGGTTTCAACCAGGGCATCGATGCAGAACGCCCTCGATGCAGCGTCGCTGTCGATCACGACGCTTTCGACGGACACCTCACTGGCGGACCGCCAGGTAAAACTGCAGGAGGCATACCTGGGCACGGCCAAGCTCGACAGCTTCGTCGTCGCCACCGACGGCGCCGCCAGCATCAAGGCTTCGGCCGGCTTTGCCATGCCGACGAATTTCATGCAGATCGCCAGGATCAACACGGTGCAGATCGGTGTTGCGTCGGCAGTGACAAAGCGGCCGGCATTGGTGCAAGCCACGTTCAAGGTCGACAAGATCTCTGGCTGGTGGGACAAGACGGTGACGCTCTACGGCACCAAACCCGGTGACGCGGCGGCCAACAAGCTGATGAGGATCTCCTACGCGTACAACAGGTTTGGCGATCCCAAAGGCTACGGGACGTCCTCTGTTTACACGATCAACGGAACGACGGAGACGCTGGTCCAGAAACAAGTATGCACGACCGTCACGGTGACCAGCTTCTATGGCTTGCCCACCGGCACAATCACTCAGATCAGCGGTACCAGGAAATACGCAACCACCTGCGTCAACACGATGTATCCCGCGACCGGCGCCGGTGCGGTGATCGACGTGAAGGACATGGATAACCTGTCTCTGGAGATGAAGATTCCGAATCCCAATCCTGGTCTTGGCGGCGGCTATCTGGCCTCGGGCACGAAAGAAACCCTGCGATCGGACGATCCGGCCACGTCCGACCGATTGTTTATCGACAAGGTCAAGACGCTGGCCAATACGACTGTCGACATCTTTGAGGCCGTGCCGTGCGGCATCACCAGCAGTCAAGCGTGGGAAGATGGCGGATCACTTACCAACAACACCATAGACGATGCCGATTTTTCCTATTTTGTGACCGGCAAGTGCGCGTTCAACAAGCGGCCTTCGGAAACCGTGCTCACACAATAGGGGCGACTTGAGTGCCGATCTCCCCCTTGTGGGTCCTCAAGGGGGGAGATCGGACATCCCCTCGGCTCTCGCTAATGCTCTAGGAACTCGGACTTCTCCTCAATCACGAAGCGGTGATGCTGTAACGAACCGTGTGTCGGCGGCGAAGTGTGGACATGGAACCGCACAGGAGAACAGCGATGACCGGATCGGAACGAAGCACAGCCCTGATGGGGCTCGCCGCGGCACTGTTTTCCGCGACTGTGCTGTCGGCAACCAGCGCGGCCGCCGGCCAGACGCTGACCGTCGTAGAGCTGTTCACCAGCCAGGGCTGCTCGTCCTGTCCGCCGGCCAACGCCAATCTGATCAAGGTCAAGGACCGGCCCGGCGTGCTGGCGCTGTCCTTCAACGTCACCTACTGGGACTATCTCGGCTGGAAGGACACATTCGGCAAAGAAGAATTCACGCAGCGCCAGGTCCGCTATGAACCGTCGCTCGGCCGTTCCGGCCCGTTCACGCCGCAAGTGGTGGTCAACGGCAGGGCCGATGCCGTCGGCGCCAGGCCGGGCGAGATCGAGCAGCTGATTTCGAGTGGCGGCCACGCTGACGGACCTTCGTTGTCGCTCGCCGGCGGAAAGGTCAGCATCGGCGCCGGTCCGGTGCCCGGCGGCAGGGCCGATGTCTGGCTGGTGCGTTACGGCAAGGGCGTCGTCGAGGTGCCGGTGGCGCGCGGAGAAAACACCGGCCGCACGCTGCCGCACGCCAATGTCGTGCATTCGCTGACCAGGCTGGGCAGTTGGACCGGCGACGCCACCGCACTGCCGCTGCCGGCGGCGACGGGCGGCCTCAGCACAGCGGTGCTGGTGCAGGTGCCGGGCGGCGGGCCGATCCTCGCTGCCGCAGCGAATTAGAACCCGTTCCGAAATTTGCGCAACGCCGCAGCGGCGCCGCTGCATGCCGTCAACCCGTGCCAAACCCTAGGAGATCATCATGACCAATCCTTTGACCAATCGCCCGACCCTGGCGGCACTCGCCTTCGCACTTTGCTCGACGGCGCTGTTCGCAGGAGGCGCGGCGCGGGCCGAAGATGCGATGAAGCCGGCGAACGCCATGGCAACAAACGCCATGAAACCGGCAACGGACGCAATGAAGCCGGCCGGCGCCATGGCGCCTGACGCGATGGCCACGACCGCGATGAAGGCGGGCGATCCGATGAAGGCCGACTGCATGAACAAGGCCGCCGCCGAGACGGACGCCATGAAGAAAGCCGAAGCGACCAAGGCCTGCGATGCCATGGCTCCGGCCAAATAGGCGATGCGCACAGCAATGTGAGAGCCCGGCGGACCTATCCGTCGTATAATCCACCAGCATCATGGGAGATCAGACATGACCGGAGCCGTGAAACGATCGTCGATTTTCGCAAAAGCAGCGCTTGCCGCGCTCATCCTCACGGCCGCCGCGGCCGTATTCTGGCAGACGCCGGCAGTCTCGGCCGAAGACGCGGTGGTGATCCCGCCGCCGGCAATGGACGAGAAGGCCACCGCCGGCACCGAAAAGGCGGTCTTCGCCGGCGGCTGCTTCTGGGGTGTGCAAGGCGTGTTCCAGCACGTCAAGGGCGTCACCAGCGCCGTTTCCGGCTATGCCGGCGGCGACAAGGACACGGCCGTCTATGAAATGGTCGGCACCAGCCGGACGGGCCATGCCGAATCCGTCGAGATTATCTACGAGCCATCCAAAGTCAGCTATGGCCAGCTGCTGCAGGTGTATTTCTCGGTCGCGCACAATCCGACGCAGCTGAACTACCAGGGCCCGGACAGCGGCACCCAATACCGTTCGACGATCTTTGCCGAAAACGACACACAGAAAAAGATCGCCGAAAGCTACATCGCCCAGCTCGACAAGGCCAAGGTGTTTCCCAAGCCGATCGTGACGACGCTGGAGACCGGCAAGACCTTCTATCCGGCCGAGGACTATCACCAGGATTTTCTGACGCTCAACCCGACCTATCCCTATATCGTCTACAACGATCTGCCCAAGGTCGAGAACCTGAAGCGGCTGTTCCCCAATCTTTACAGCGAAAAGCCGGTGCTGGTGCTGGCCGCCAACAAGAGCTGAGCTTTTGCGGGGGGGCCTGCTGATCTCCCCCCTTGAGGGGGAGATGGCCGGCAGGCCAGAGGGGGCCGGTTCGGTTGGCGCGACGCGGTCCGGCATATCGAGGGAAGACGAAGTTGGCACTCCACCCGCGGCGACCCCCTCTGTCGCTTTTAGCGACATCTCCCTCTCAAGGGGGGAGATCAGCAGTTTCCGCGCTTCGCACTACTCCCCCTTTTTCCAAGGCAGGCTCCAGCGCACCTTCTCCAGCGTCGCCTTTGCCTCGGCCGAGTCCGGGTCGGGTTCTGTCTCACGATAATGCGCCGAGCCCTCAGGCGGGTAGGCAAGTGTGTTGTTGAGGGCGAATTTGTCGATCTGGCTGAAGTCGGGGAAAGGCAGGTTTTGCGCCTCGCGCCAATCGCTGACCCTTTTCTCTGCGGCGATGCGTTTTTCGTCGTCGACCGGAAGGTCGGTGGCTCTGTATTCCAGTGACGAAGGGAAGGCGAACTGCGCGCCGGCATCATCCATGATGTTGATCATGGACAACAGGATGTCCTCGCGGATGGCTTGAAAATCGGCCACGTCGGCGGTTTTGATATAAGTGAACACGTCGATATCGAGCGAATAGGCGCCGAAGCCGGCAAAGCGCACGCGGCACGGCTCATCGATGATGCGCGGATGGGCAATCAGCAGCTTGCGCAGCTCGGCCAGGACGTAACGTAGCTGATCGGGCGTCGTTTCGTAGCGCAGCTGCAGCGTCGTCGCGAACCGGGTGCGGTCGCGATGCGCGTAGTTCTCGATCTGCATGCCGGCGAAATCCGAGTTTGGCACCGAGATGATCGTGCGGTCGAGCGACCGGATGCGGGTGGAGCGCATGCCGATATGCTCGATCGTGCCGGACTGGTCGCCGAACTTGCAGAAGTCGCCGACGCTGACCGGCCGATCGGCATAGAGCGTCAGGCCGGAGAGGAAGTTCTGCAGCGTCGGCTGCGCGGCCAGCGCCACCGCCAGACCGCCGATGCCGAGACCGGCAATGACGCCTTCGTAGGGGATGGCGAGCACTTCGGCCAGCAGCAGGAAGGCGACGACCAGCACGGCGACGCGCGCCACGCCGGTGGACAGCGAAATCAGCGTGTCGTGATAGCCGGGCACCTGCCACAGTCCACGGTAATGGTCGGCGAGCTTGCCGATCAGGTGCCAGACCACCGGCACGGCGCCGATCACGACCAGGCTCCAGGCGATTGCCTTGACCGGGGCGGCGACCACTTGCGGCAGACCGAGCGGGCGCAGCGTCAACAGCAGGAAGAAGCCAAGCACGATCGAGCGCACCGCCCATTCGACAATGCGGAAGAAGGCCGGGCTGTCCGTCCTTCGCACAAACAAGGAAATCAGCGCATTGGCGATGAAGCCGAAGACGATGCCGGCCAGTGCGGCAAGGCCGAGCATCGACCATTGCCAGCGCTCCATCGGGCCGGCGCGGGTGAGCAGGCCGGGGCTGATCTCGCGGGCGAGGCCACGGGCGATGAAGAACGGGTCGGTGCTGGCGAAGGCGGCGAACTCCGGCGCCACCGGCACGTCTTCGACATCGGCGTAGAGCGCGCGGATGTGGGCGAGCGTCTCGGGCGTGAACTGCCAGATCTTGCCCTTCTCAGTCTCGACCGGGCCGATGACGATGTTGCCGGCGGGATGCTCGAAATAGACGAAGGGGGTGTTGCTCTTCGGATCGTCGGGGATCTCCTGCCAATAGACGTAGCCGATGCGGTCGATGACCTTTTTGAGATAGCGCTCGAGCAGGAACGCCTCGTCGCCACGCACCGCCTGACTGTAGTTGCGCAGGTCGAGCGCCGCCTGGGCCGGGTCGCCGGCTTCGGTGAGGCCGCTCAACAGTACCTTGAACGTGTCGCGCGGCGAGGCGAGCCTGCTCGGATCGTCGACCATGTCGACGGCTTCCCCACGCGCTTCCTGGAATTCGGCGAGCTTTGCCTGGAGCTGGCCAAGTGGCGGCCCGACGATGAACCAGTCGCCATTCTTGCGGCGAAAAGTGACGGCGAAGGAGACCCTGGTGCCGTATTGCGGCAGCGTCGCCGTCACCTCGTCTCCGGAAATCGCATCATGCGGCAGGCTCCACAGACGGAACGTCGCGTTGTCGATGACGGTGAACAGAAGCTTGGTGTAATCGGGCATGTTGAGGCCGCCGCGGTCGGCCTCGGTGACGTCGACGAGACCCGCTGCCAGACCGGCAAGACCCATGCCGCCGCCGGTGGCGCGCGGCACGTTGTCGGCGCCGCTCTCGTTCATCGTCTGCAGGAACGAGCGCATGGTGCTCATCGGGCTCGACTGGTCGACACGGACGTCCTCGACGGCGCTGACGCGCACACCTGTCCACCATTCGGCGGTGGCGGCATCGAAGCGGCCCATGAAGCTGCCGCCGTCAGGCGATTGGACGAAGGTGAAGGCGCCCTGGCGGTCGCCTTCGAACCAGTGGCCGACAAGCTTGTCGCCTTCGGCCTTGGCCTCGATACGGCCGTTATAAAGCGGGTACACGCCCTTTACGTCAGTGCCCGTCTGCTCGAACTTGATCTGGGCGCCGCCGCCGCGCCACTTCGTGTCCCACACGCCCGTCCAGTTGGCCGCGTCCTGGGCATGCGCCTGCGGCATGGCCGGCAGCAGGCCGGCAAGCGCGAGTGCGCCGATCAGCGCGACCGTCCGGATCAGCAAAAGCAGCAGCCGATCCTGTCCTGCCGCAGAAAAGGGGTTCATTCTGTTGCCCTTCTTCTTGCCGGCGATTCTGCTGGGCCGGCCAGAGAAGGTTATTCCGCTTGAAGATGAATATTCTGTTTCAGGCGGCCTAGAACGGTTCATCCTTTCACAGAAACGCCGAACCGGTCTATCTCTTTGTTTTGACGCAATTCCAGACGGAAAACCGTTCACACTTTTCCTGGAAATTGCTCTAGGCGAAGCCGGTCAGTCATAGGTCAGATCCGTCGCCTTGCCGGCGAACACCCGGTAGGCAAAGAACGAATAGAAGATGATGATCGGCAGCACGACGACCGTCCCGACCAGGATGACGGCCAGGCTTTCGGGTGCCGAAGCAGCCTGCCAGATGGTCAGCCGGTCGGGCACCACGAAGGGGTAGAACGACCAGGCGAGGCCGGCAAAGCCGAGCGTGAAGATCGCGGCCAATGTCAGGAACGGGAGCAGCGCGTGGCGGTCGTCGGGCTTCGGCAGATGGAAGGTCTGGCGCCACAGCCACAGGAACAGCACTGCCGACAGGATCGGCAGCGGCGACAAATAGAGCATGGCCGGCCAGACGAACCATTTGTCGAAGATGCGCGCGCTGGCAAAGGGCGTGGCCAGCGATACCGCGACCATGCCGAGCGCGGTCAGCACCAACGCCGTGCGCAGCCACAGCACCGCCTTCTTCTGCAGATCGCCTTCGGTCTTATAGATGACCCAGGCCGCGCCCATCGCCGCGTAGGCCGCGGCAAGGCAGAGCGCCACCAGCGCGCCGAACGCCATGCCGCCAGGGCCGACGTCGAGGCCGAGCACATAGACGCCGAGCATATAACCTTGCGCCAGCGAAGCGATGACCGAGCCGAGGAAGAAGATGCGGTTCCAGCGGTGCTTCCTGCCGGCCGGCACCTTGGCGCGGAAATCGAAGGCGACGCCGCGCAGGATCAAGCCGACCAGCAGCACGAAGACCGGAATGTAGAGCGCCGTCAGAATGGTGCCGTGCGCCAATGGAAAGGCGACCAGCAGCAAGCCCACCGCCAGCACCAGCCAGGTCTCGTTAGCGTCCCAGAACGGGCCGATGGCGGCGATCATCGTATCCTGTTCGGTGTCTTCGGCTGCGGCGAACAGGATGCCGATGCCGAGATCGAAGCCGTCGAGGATGACGTAGATCAGGATAGCGAGGCCCATCAGGCCGGCGAAGATCAGAGGCAGCAGGGTCGGCCAGTCGAAGCTCATGATGTTTCTCCTGGTTGCGCAACCGGCTGCGACAGCGGCCTGTTCATGACGCCCGGCAGCGGCGAGGTGTCACCATCCTTCGCCGCCTTCAATGCCAGATGCACCAACACGCCGAGATAGGCGATCAAGAGCAGCACATAGAGGATGAGATAGACCGCGAGCGACAGCGCGACATGGCTGCCGGCGACCGGCCCGACAGCATCGGCGGTACGCAGCACGCCGGTGACCAGCCAGGGCTGGCGGCCGATCTCGGTGGTGTACCAGCCGGCCAGCGTCGCCAGCCAGCCGGACAGCGCCATCGGCACCATGACAAGCGCCAGCGGCTTGGGCAGGCCGTGGCGGCGCTTGAGGAAGAAGGCCGCCGACCAGGAGACGGCGAGCATCAGGAGGCCGGTGCCGACCATGATGCGAAAGCCCCAGAACACCGGAAATACCGGGGGATGGTTGCCGGCATAATCGTTCAGCCCCGGTACGACGCCGCCGGCGCTGTGCCTGAGGATGAGGCTGGCGCCATCGGGAATGGTGAGCTCGAACCTGTTCTCCTTGGCCGCTTCATCGGGAAGCGCAAACAGCACCAGCGGCACGTTGGGACCGGTGTTCCAGTTGGCCTCCATCGCGGCGATCTTCTGCGGCTGGTGTTCCAGCGTGTTGAGGCCGTGCTGGTCGCCGGCAAAGATCTGGATGGGGATCAGGATCGCGGCGGTGAAGACGCCGGTGCGCAGCGCCTTCCACATCGATTCCGAGCGATCGCCGTAGAGATAGCGCAGCGCCGACAGGCCGGCGACCAGGAACGAGACGGTCAGGCCCGAAGCAAGCAGCATATGGACGAGCCGGTAGGGCATGGACGGATTGAAGACAACGGCCCACCAGTCGGTGGCGTGCGCAACACCATCGCGCATTTCGAAGCCGGCCGGCGTCTGCATCCACGAATTGAGCGCGATGATCCAGAAGGCGGACAAGGTGGTGCCGCCGGCCACCAGCACCGTCGCCAGCGTGTGGACGCGGTTCGAGACACGGCGGAAGCCGAACAGCATGATGCCGAGGAACGCCGCCTCGAGGAAGAAGGCGGTCAAGATTTCGTAGGCCAGCAGCGGGCCGGCAATGTTGCCGACCGTCTCCATATAGCCCGGCCAGTTGGTGCCGAACTGAAAACTCATGGTGACGCCGGAAACCACGCCCATGGCGAAGGACAGCGCGAATACCTTAACCCAGGTGAAATAAGCGCGCATCCAGGCGGAATCGTTTGTCGCGTTGTAGCGGAGCTTGAAGAACAGCAGCACCCAGCCGAGCGCGATGGTGATCGCCGGGAACAGGATGTGGAACGAGATGTTCGCGCCGAACTGTATGCGCGACAGAATGAGCGGGTCCATGGCGGCTCCGGCTGCTGCTTGTTTGTTGAAGGATAGGCTTGATGCACCGGACGGTCAAAGCGGCGTCCCGCCGCGAGGCGGAACGCCGCAGTGCGGTTAATCTGCTTTTGCGTGGAATTTGGCTGGACGACCGGGCAGGTGTTGCCTATTCCGGCGAACCTCGATGGTCCAGAACTGTCAGGAGCGCCATTGACATCCGGATTTGCGAACCGACATTCAGCGGATTAAATCAACAACTCTGTTTCAAGCAGTCGTTTTCAGCCATGCAGCCGATCATCTCGATTTCCGGGGTCACCAAGACCTACGCCACCGGCTTCAAGGCGCTGAAGGAGATCAATCTCGACATCGTGCGCGGCGAGATCTTTGCGCTGCTCGGGCCGAATGGCGCCGGCAAGACAACGCTGATCTCGATCGTCTGCGGCATCGTCAACCGCTCGTCGGGTTCCGTCACCGTCGACGGCCATGACATCAACCGCGACTACCGCGCCGCGCGCAGTCTGATCGGGCTGGTGCCGCAGGAACTGACCATCGACGCCTTCGAGAGCGTGTGGGCGACGGTTAACTACAGCCGCGGCCTGTTCGGCAAGCCGGCGGACAGGGCGTTCGTCGAAAAGGTGCTGCGCGACCTGTCGCTCTGGGACAAGAAGGACGCCAAGGCGATCACGCTGTCCGGCGGCATGAAGCGCCGGCTGATGATTGCCAAGGCGCTGTCGCACGAGCCGCGCATCCTGTTCCTCGACGAACCGACGGCAGGCGTCGATGTCGAACTGCGCCAGGACATGTGGGCGATGGTGCGCCGGCTGCGCGAAGACGGCGTCACCATCATCCTGACCACGCATTACATCGAAGAAGCCGAGGCGATGGCCGACCGCGTCGGCGTCATCAACCGCGGCGAGATCGTGCTGGTGGAGGACAAGGCCGAGCTGATGCGCAAGCTTGGCCGCAAACGGCTTGTGCTGGAACTGCGCAGTCCCCTGGCCACCGTTCCCGATGCTTTTTCGCACTACGCGCTGGAGCTTTCGCCGGATGGCGGACAGCTGACCTATACTTATGACAACCAGAGCGAACGGCCGGGCGTCGCCTCGCTGATCCGCGAGCTCGAGGCGGCCGGCATCCAGTTCCGCGACATCGATACGGAAAACAGCTCGCTCGAGGAGATCTTCGTCAATCTGGTGAGGAAACCGGCATGAACCCGCGCGCGGCCATGAATCTTCATGCGGTATGGGCGATCTATCGGGTGGAGATGGCGCGCGCCCTTCGCACTGTGCTGCAGAGCATCGTTTCGCCGGTCATTTCGACGTCGCTCTATTTCGTCGTCTTCGGTTCGGCCATCGGCTCGCGCATCACCGAGATCGACGGCATCAGCTACGGCGCCTTCATCGTACCGGGGCTGATCATGCTGTCGCTGCTGACGCAATCGATCTCCAACGCCTCCTTCGCCATCTATTTTCCGAAATTCGTCGGCTCGATCTACGAATTGCTGTCCGCGCCGGTGTCCTATCTGGAGATCGTCATCGCCTATGTCGGGGGCGCGGCGACAAAGTCGATCGTGCTTGGCCTGATCATCCTGGCGACGGCCGCGCTGTTCGTGCCGCTGACGATCGAGCATCCGTTCTGGATGCTCGCCTTCCTGGTGCTGACGGCGGTGACCTTCAGCCTGTTCGGCTTTATCATCGGCATCTGGGCGAAGAGCTTCGAGCAGCTGCAGCTGGTGCCGCTGCTGATCATCACGCCGCTGACCTTCCTCGGCGGCAGCTTCTATTCGATCAACATGCTGCCCGGCATCTGGCGCACGGTGACGCTGTTCAACCCGGTGGTCTACCTGGTCAGTGGGTTCCGCTGGAGCTTCTACGGCAAGTCCGACGTTTCGGTCGGCGTCAGCCTCGGCATGACGGTGGTCTTCCTGCTCATCTGCATAGCGATCGTCGCCTGGATCTTCAGGACCGGCTACCGGCTGCGCAACTGATCGAACGGGCCTCGTCCAGGCGAAGCAGCCTTATCGATCGACCTTTCCTTGCCGAAGGCGACATACGCCCGATGCCTGGAACCCGCGCTTGAATGCCTCGATCTTGCTTTTCATGCATTGTTATATATCATGTTATCGATGTTCATGGGATGAATCGACCTATGGAAGACGTCATACGATCGCTTGGCTTCCTGTGCCTGGGCAGCAGGCTGAAGCGTATAGGCGAGCAACTGCAAGCGGAGGCGCAGCGCCTGCTCGACAGGCTGGATGTCCCGGTTCAGGCGAGCCAATACCCGCTGCTGGCCGCGCTCGACAGGCTGGGTCCGCTGTCGGTCGGGGAACTGGCGCAATCCCTTGGCATCGCGCAGCCGGGTGTGACGCGAAGCGTCTCGCTTCTGGCCGGATTGGGACTGCTCGAGGTCAGTCCGTCGACCGATGACCAGCGGCGCAGGATCGTCTCGCTTACTCGGGACGGCCGGCGGCTGGTCGATGTCGCAAAGCGCGACGTCTGGCCTTGCATCGAGAACGTGGTCGCGGATTTGTGCGCAGGTTTTTCGGGGCCGCTTCTTGAGCAGCTGGCTGCCATCGAGGACGGCCTCGCCGCTGCCCCTCCCGACCGTCGTGTAAATAAGCCTGAGGGTGCCGCGCAATGAGACATCTGCTCGACCGCCCTATCTGGAGCGCGCTTCAGACGCGACATCGGGCCTTCGCGGAGGGTGACAACCTCGCCATGCGATATCGGCCGTCGATCGTCCCTTTCGCCGCCACTGGCGCGGACGACCCGGAAAGCCTGCGGGCGCTCGAAAAGCTTGTCTCCCCGGGCGAGAGTGTGATCCTGCTTCAAGCGGACGCGATTGCTCTGCCCACCGGGCTTTCCGCGACTTCGACCGCAGCCGGGGTTCAGATGATCGCCGAGCAGCCATTGCAGATCGTCTCCGACCCGCGCGTGCATCGTCTGACCCGAGACGATGCTGCTGAGATGCTCGCCCTGGCATTGCTCACCAAGCCTGGCCCATTCACGCTCGAAGCCTTGAGCCTGGGCGATTTTTGGGGTGTGAAAATCGAGGGCAGGCTTGCGGCAATGGCCGGCGAGCGCATGAAGCAACCTGGCTATACCGAACTCAGCGGGGTGTGCTCACATCCGGAATTTCGCGGCGGTGGCCTGGGCAAGCTGCTGTCCCTATTCGTGGCAAACCGGATAGTGGCGCGCGGCGAAGTTCCCTATCTCCACGCCTATGCCAGCAACGCCGCGGCCATAGCGTTATACGAGTCCATCGGCTTCAGGTTGCGAAGCACAATGAATGTCGCCGTGGCTCAGCGCAGCGAATGATTAGTCGGCGCCTGATGCGCAGCATGGATGCATCCCGTATCGGAAGGAAGGATTTCGTATGGCCGAAATCCTTCCTTGAGACTGCAAGACCTTGCTGCGTGTCAGACCGCGATCTTGCCGCCGCCTTGCCTGGTGATGGCAACGACCGCCGGGCGCACCGGCATGTCCGGCTTGAAGTCGGGCCAGCGCGTCGACAAATCCTCATAGTAGGACGGACGGCCGAAAGCCTCCCAGTCCTCGCCGCCGTCGCCCGGATGCTGGACGGCAACGAAGGCGGTCTGGTCGTCCGGCGCAAACAGGGGACCGCACATTTCGGCGCCGATCGGCACGCGGAAGAACAGCTTTGATGTCGCCCGTGCCGTCCCCTCCGTATCGACAGCCCACAGACCATCGGTGCGGCCGGTGGCTTTCGGGCCTTGGCCGTCGGTGGCGACCCAGAGGCGGCCGGCCGAATCGACCGCGCAATTATCCGGCATGCCGAACCAGCCATTGGCGGTGGTTGCGGTCGAGAAGGTGGCGCCGACGTCGGCCACAGCGGGATCGCCGCATTTCAGCAGGATTTCCCACCTGCCCTTTGTCGCGGTGAAATCACCGCCGTCCTCGACGATCTCGATGATGTGGCCAAAGGCATTTTCGGCACGCGGGTTGGCGGCGTCGACCTGGTCGGCCTTGCGCTTCGAATTGTTGGTCAGCATGACATAGACCCTGCCGTTGGTGGCATTGGGCTGGATGTCTTCCGGACGGTCCATCTTGGTGGCGCCGAGCAGGTCGGCGGCGCGGCGCGTCTCGATCAGCACGTCGGCCTGGCTGGCAAAGCCGTTCTCCGCCGTCAGCGGCCCTTGGCCGAAGACGATCGGCAGCCACTCGACCGAACCGTCGTCGGCAAACTTGGCGACATGCAAGGTGCCGTCGTCGAGCAAATCCATGTTGGCGGCGCGGTCGTCCGGATCGAACTTGCCTGTGGTGACGAACTTATAGACATAGTCGAAGCGCTCGTCGTCGCCGAGATAGAAGACGACACGGCCATCCTTGGCGACGATTGATTCGGCGCCCTCATGCTTGAAGCGCCCCATCGCGGTGCGCTTCCTCGGCGCCGAAGTCGGATCCTGGACGTCGACCTCGACGATCCAGCCGAAGCGGTTCGGCTCGTTCGGCTCCTTGCCGATGTCGAAACGGTCGTAATGCGCTGCCCATTCATAGGCACCTTCGGGAATGCCGAGGCGCTTGTAATTGGCGGCTTCCTTATGCCCCTGCGGCAGCTCGCCCGAGAAATAGCCGTGGATGTTCTCCTCGGCCATGACATAGGTGCCCCATGGCGTGACGCCGCCGGCGCAATTGTTGATGGTGCCGATGATCTTCGTGCCGGTCGGATCGGCGCTGGTCTTGACGCGGTCGTGGCCGGCGACCGGGCCGGAGAGCGCGATCTCGGTGTTGGAGGTGATGCGGCGGTTGAGCTTGCCGTCGCGAACGACCTGCCATTTGCCTGATACCTTGCGTATCTCGACGATAGTGCCGCCATGCGCCGTCATCTCGACGTCGACTTGTTCCTTGCTGAGGGGCGCCTGCTTGGCCTTGCCGTCGACGATGGTGACGAGGCCCGGAAACATCAGGTGCGGATTGGTGTATTCGTGGTTGACCACCAGGAAGCCGTGCTCGGCCGAGCCGTCGATCGGGATATAGCCGACATAGTCGTTGTTGTAGCCGAATTGTCTGGCCTGGGCTTCCGCCGACTGTTTTGTCGGATCGAATTCCGGCGAATCGGCGAACAGCGGATCGCCCCAGCGCAGCAGTACATCGGCGTCATAGCCGGATGCAACGTGATGCTTGTCGTCGATGCCGGCCTCGAGCTCGTCAAAAGCGAAGGCGGAGCCTTCGGCGGCGCGGGCGTTGTCGGCGGTGATCAGCGCCAGCGGGCTGACGGTAGCGGCTATGGCCGAGACGGCAAGCGAGCTCTTGAGGAAGCCGCGGCGCGAGAACCGCGCGGCGATGATCTCACCCATGGTGCGGTTGTCGGTGGGATTGGCTCCTGGCCCGTCGTTTTCCTCGAGCAGGCTGGTTCGGAAATGGGCGTCAGGGGTGCGATGTTCGGTCATAGGGCCTGCCTCTGGCTGGATGGATTGCTGGAGCGTGTTGCCTGGCCAGTCCGGTATCGCCGGCAGGTCACAGTTTGATGACATGCCGGCTAATTGCCACCTGCGATTTCGTATCCAACATCGGCCCCGCTTGACCGCGACCGGCGCTTCGGAAACAAGAGCTGCGGCAGGCGCGTAGGGACCGCATCGGGAGGAACAAAAGTGAGTTTCTGGGGACTTGGGCAGCTCTGCGTTTCGACGGTGATCTTCCTGCTGGCGGCGATGGCCGCAAAACAGTGGGGGCTGGCGCCGAGCCTCGGCAAGATTGTGCTGACGTTGGCGCTCTATTCGCTGGGCAATCTGATCATGCTGAGGCTGATCCGTGAATTCGGCATGTCGGTGTCGTTCAGCCTGTCGGCGGTGATCCAGCTGGTGTCGGTGAATGTGGTGGCGCTGGTCTTCTTCGGCGAGCGCGTCAATGCCTTACAGGCAACCGGCATCGTGCTTGCCATCGCAGCTGTGGCGCTGATCACGCTCGGGCCCTATCTGCAAAGGCTGTAACTGCGATCGGGCCGATGAAGAAGATTGCAAGCAGACTGCGCAACTGGCTGGAGTTCCCGGTTCTGCTGGCCGGGCTGGTCATTGCCGGCGGGCTGTGGGGGTTCGAGGAGCTGATGGAGCTGGCGCGGGCCACCACGCCGCATGCCTTCGACACCGAAATCCTGCTTGCCTTCCGCAAGGCCGGGCAGCCCGACAATCCGATCGGACCGGCGTGGCTGGAAGGGGCGATGCGCGACATCACCAGCCTCGGCAGCGCCAGCGTACTGGTGGTGATCACGGCAGCAATGATCGTCTACCTGCTCCTTATCCGCAGGCCAGGCGCGGCGCTTCTCATGTTCGTCGCGGTAGCGGGCGGCCAGCTCCTGTCAAGCGTGCTGAAATTCGACATCGACCGGCCGCGCCCTGATCTGGTCTCGCATCTCGCCGATGTGGCATCGCTTTCGTTTCCGAGCGGCCACGCCATGCTGTCGGCGGTGACATATTTGACGCTGGGCAGCATGGCGGCGCGGTTTTTGCCCGGGCGGACAACGAAGATCTATGTACTCGGGCTGGCGGTGCTGACGACGGTGGTGGTCGGCATCAGCCGCATCTAT
Source organism: Mesorhizobium sp. M0019 (assembly GCF_040323975.1). Classification (NCBI taxonomy): domain Bacteria; kingdom Pseudomonadati; phylum Pseudomonadota; class Alphaproteobacteria; order Hyphomicrobiales; family Phyllobacteriaceae; genus Mesorhizobium; species Mesorhizobium sp. M0019. Next base: position 76,228 of record NZ_JAMYVK010000004.1, read on the forward strand.
CTCGGCGTCCACTGGCCGTCCGACGTATTGGCCGGCTGGTGCGCCGGCTTTGCCTGGGCGATGCTGTGCTGGCTTGCGGCACGGTTCCTGCAGCGATGGCTTGGGCGGGCCGACGGCACCTGACTCAAATCAGCCTGTTGATCAGGCCATGACCGCAGCCTGCCAGCAGGAAAACCATCGACAGCAAGGCTGTCGAGGTCGCCAACGCTTTGAATATCTTCACCCGCTCATCCTTTTGAAGTCGTGCCTGTGAAATCGGGATCGCAGTGGATGTCCCGCCAAACGATGCCGAGGTTTGTAGCATGACAGCGCATCGGCTGGCAAAGAGTGCTGCATGTTTGGAGGCAGACCATCAATCCTTGGTGCAGGAAGACGTCGCCGACCGCGCCAGCGCAGGAACTTCATCCTCGACTGTTCGGCGGTGCCGTTCTTCGATCAACGGCGGCCAATGTCATCGAGGGTGCGGCCCACAAGGCGAGCCGCGCCGGCGTTCGCTTCATTATATCAGGCGCTTCGCCGCAGATACGCCGCATGCTGATCAACCACGGCGTCAAGCGGCCGCTGGTGACTTATGCCGCCTCGATCACGGATCGCGGGCGCAGCTGAAGAAAGCCGCGCCCGCCGCCTGAGCCGATGGCTGGCTTAGTCGAGGCCCAATGCCGCGATCTCGCCGTCGTTCATCAGCGGCACGAAGATTGTCGACTTGCCGTCGGTGCCGATGTCGGCGCTGCCCGGCTTGAACGTCGCAACCGCTTGCGGCGTGCCGCCGGCTTTGTAGCGGTAGAGCGTGCCGGTCATATACGCGGTGGCGTAGATGCTGCCGCCGATGGCAACGACGCCATCGAGGTTGGCAAACTTTTCCGCGCCGGGCAGTGGCGAAACGGCCTTGGTAGCAAGATCGACCGAGAGCAGGCCGCCGGGCTCCGCGGTGCTGAAGTCGGGCTTGATGCCCTTGCCCCAGGAAGCGACGATCAGCCGGCCGCCATCGGCGAAGATGCCATTCGGCGAAGCAAGCGCCGCATCCCTGACGAACAGTTCGGGCCGGTCGCCGTCGATGCGATAGATCGTATCGGCAAGCATATCCGTGACGTAGATCTTGCCGGACGCGTCGGCGGTCACGTCGTTGAGGAAGACCGCGTTCGGCACGTCGATCGTCGATGTTAGCTTGCCGCTTGCGAGATCGACGACGCGCACATGGGTGATGTCGGCGACGTAGAGTTTGCCGCCGGCAATCGCCATGCCCTTGGGCGCGTCCATGCCGTCGGTCCAGTGTTGCGTGACTAGCTTGCCGTCCATCGACAGGATCGACAGATAGCCGTTGCCGTCGGCTTCGCCGGGATTACCGACGATGTTCGAGACGATAACGCGCTGGCCGGCGGCGTCGAACAGCGCCGATTCAGGCTGCTCGAGGCCGCCGGTGCGCCAGAGTTCAGCGGCCTGAACTGCCGGCGCGGCCGCGATGCCGACCAGGGCGAGAAGTATCGAGGTGAAGAGGCTCTTCATGGCTAGTCTCCTGTAATGGACTAGCGGAGAGCTAGGCCTTTCGATACTTTTCGGGAAGATCTATCAGGACTAGTACCGAAGGCTGATACCAAATCGTGCAAAAGAGGTGCATCCCATGAACGGCCTGATCTTCGAAGCGCTGAAGCGGACGCTTAAGGCAAAGGGCATCACCTATCGCGTCCTTGCCGAGCGGATGGGTGTTTCCGAGCCGACGGTGAAGCGCATCTTCCACGAGCGCAACTGCAAGCTCGACCGGCTGATGGAGATCTGCACTGCCGCCGGCGTAGAGTTGGAGAACGTGCTCGGCTCTATGAACAGAGGACCAGGACCCGCCAACCAGATCGCGCCGGAGATCGAGCGCAAGCTCGCTGGGCAGCCGGCACTGCTGTTCGTCTTTGTCATGCTTTCCGAGAAATTCACGCCCGAAGGCATCATGCGCTCACAAGGGCTGAGCGAGGCTTCGATGTTCCTCTATCTGCGCGAGCTCGAGGAACTCGGCCTGGTCGCGCTCGGTCGCGGCCTGTCGGCAAGGCTGCTGGTCGAGGCGCCGATCCAGTGGAATTTCGACGGGCCATTGCGGCCGCTGTTCGAGACGACCAACAAGAATTTCATCGGCTGGGCCATCACCCATCTTGAGCGCGAGTCGACGTTCGTCAGCTTCTCCAGGCGGATGCGGCCGGAAACGGCGGAAATGGTCAGGCGCGAGGCGGAGGAATTGGCGGAGCGCGCCAAATTGCTTGCTCATCACGACCAGCACACGACGCCCGAAGACGGACTGGTCGGCTACAAATGGACGTTTGCGTTCGGCGCAACGCCGTTCCCGGTGATCATGCCGATCGGGCCGCATCCGCGCGACGCAGGCGCACGGACGGACGATCGAGTTGCGGCTGCCGCAAACGGACGACGTCTGCCGGCCTAGGTCTAAATGCAGAACGACCGAGTCCGGGCTGTTGGCGGCAGCCAGTCTGACTGAGCTTCTTACCCCTGAGTATCGGCAGCAAACCGGTTCTCAGAGGGTCCCCTGCTCAAACACAAGATCGAGCGGCTATTCGGCGGTCTTGTTCGCCACCTTGTCATCCCAGACCATCTGCCGGTAGTCGAAGCCGTATTCCAGCGTCGGCTTGACAATACGGAAATAGGGCGACAGGTCGAAATCGCGCGGAGTGTAGAGCGAGTGATGGCGGATGTGCAGGATTTCCCTGCGCGAATAGCTCGACTGGGCCGAGGCACGGCCAGGCGCCCGCGTAATCTCCGGCAGGATCGGGTAGCGGATCAGGCCATAGGCCTCGGCAATCAGCGACGAGCAGATGGCACGCGTCGGGTCGCCGGAACCGAAAGCCAGCATGCGGCGGCGCCAGCGCACCGGCACCGGCGGCGTCGGCAAGAAGTAGCGCAGCATGTCGAATATGTTCTTGAGATCGTATCTGAGACCGAGCCTGCCGATCATGAAGGCGACGACCGCTTCGCGGTCATCCGGAGCCAGGCCACTCGCACGGCAGATGCGGGTGTTGTAGCTGCGATAGCGCGATAGCGGCACGGCGATGCAGCCATCGCCGAGCGTGACCTCGATCAGGCGCCGCCGCTCCGATCCGTCCTCCGGCTCCGGTAATGCATCGCCGACATAGAAGGCGGCATGCGACCAGGTCGACTGGGTGAGGTATTTGATCGCCGCCGAGATCTTCTGGTTACCTTCGATGAGCAGGATGTCGCCGCGCTCAAGCGTGCGGCGCAGCGTTTCGGCATCCGACGGCGTGTAAGGCTCGTAGCCGGACGATTCCTCCTGCAGCCGGCCTGCAAGCCAGCGGCCAAGTCGGTCAGAAGCGTGTCGCCGGGCTCGGTCATGCCAGACGGCGATTACCACAGGGCGGCAAATTAGACCATGATCAGCCCACGCCAGGCGCGCCGGCGTCTTCGTGCTGCGGTGCCGCTGTGAGATCTTCGCGCACCTTGCGGGCGAGCTTCCTCGTCGAGCGCTTCGGACTGTCGCCGAAAAGCTCGGCCGCCTCGGCGAGGCAGGTCTTTTTCAGGCCCTTTTCCGAGCGCTTCAGCAGCTTGGCAAGCAACCGCGTCTCCTCAGGGGGGCCGAGCGGTTGGTCCTCGGCATCTAGAAGCGCGCGCATGACGAACACATCGTGGAGCTCGCCAAGCCGCTCGCCCAATTCGTCGACGGCCTTGCGCCGCGTCTTGATCGGCGTCGGCCACAGCCTGCCGAGCAGCGACAGGTGCATGCCATGCGTCTTGGCCGCCTTGCGCAGATCGTGAAAGTCATCGGCTTCGCCGCGCGAAGCCGCCTTGTCCAGCGCTTTCCTGGCGCGGCGCAAAGTGGTGCGCGCGCCTTCGGCGAGCACGTCGGCAGCCTGCTCCGGCTGGTCGGGCAGAGCGAGCTTGTCGATCCGGGCGACACCTTCCTCGCAAGCGGAAATCGCCGCGCCTATCGCAGCATCGAGGCCTGCTCCGCCATGCAGTTCATGCTGGCGCGCGACGAGCCTGTCACGCACGGCGCCGAGGCCATCACCGGCACTTTGCTCGGGAAAGCTTGCCGCCAGCCGGTCGATTGTTTCCACCAGTGCGGTCGCCTCGCGCGGACCGGCAAGCAGGGCCGCCACCTGGCGGTAGCACTGATTCTCCGTCACGCAGAATGTTTCGTCTCCGGAACGGACAAGGCGCAGCAAGGCGCGGATGTTCTTCAGCCGTTTGCGGCATTTGTGCAGCCCCTGTTCGGGCCTGTCACGCGCGGCGTCCAGATGGACAAGCGCCTTGCCGATCTCCTCGGCGAAGATGCGCCTGACCTCTCCGGTCAGCGACATGCGCGGATCGATACGAAAGCTCATGCGACGATCTCCGGAATCCCCCCAAGGGCGAGCGACGCGTTGTAAAATCTCGGCTCGCCGGTGACTTCACGGCCGAGCCAATGTGGCAGCATTTCGTCCTGTACATCATCCGGCGTCTCGAGCTCGGCGATCACCAACCCCGCAAGCGTCCCGCCGAAGACATCGACTTCGTAGCGATAGCCGCGGTGTCTAACATGGTGGCGTGTCTTCTCGATGACATGTCCGATGGCAAAGGCCTGCATCTCCTGCGCCTCCGCCAAAGGTACCGGATATTCGAATTCATCGCGCTCGCGTGCCTGGCTGCCGAACTTGAGCGTCAGCTTGGCGGCCGCATCGTTGCTGATGCGCACACGCACCGTGCGGCTGGGTTCGGCGACTAGGTAGAATTGACGGATATGAATGTCCGCCTCGACCATTGCCCGCCATTCGTCACCTGAGACCAGGAACTTACGCTCGATTTCCTTGCCCATGGCCAGGCACTAAAGCGCGCACGGCCAGAGTTGGCAAGCCGCTTGACCGCACTTGACTTTAATCATTCGATTGATTAAATTGTTGGCCATGATCAAATCGCCCAGCGCCAGCGGCCTTCCTCATGAGGCGCCCAAGACCGCCGCGGATATGACGCGGACGGCACTCGTGCGCGCGGCGCTGAAGCTGTTCGGACGCCAGGGTTTCGACGGCACGTCAACGCGCCAGATCGCGGCTGAGGCCAAGGCCAATATCGGCTCGATCGCCTATCATTTCGGCGGCAAGGAAGGGCTCCGCAACGCCGCGGCCGACTACATCGTCGACACCATCCAGACCGTTGCCGGCCAGGCGATCGGCAATCTGCAAGCGCCGGCCGCGGCATTGGCGGACACCGAGGCCGCGCGGGCAAATTTGGCCGTCGCACTGGAGCGGATGGTCGCCTTCATCGCGGCAAGGCCGGAAGCCGGCGAGATTGTACAGTTCGTCCTGCGTGAGCTGTCGCATCCAACCGCCGCGCTCGACCGTATCTATGATGGCGTGTTCGAACCGGCGCATCACCGACTCTGCCTGATCTGGGAACAGGCGACGGGCGAGCCGGCCGAGAGCGAGCGCACTAAACTCACCGTATTTACGCTGATCGGCCAGGTCGTCTATTTCCGCATCGGCCGCGAGGCAGTTATGCGCCGGATGGGCTGGCGCGAGATCGGCGACGACGAGGCCGGCAAGATCGCGGCAACAATAACCGACAATCTCAGCGCGATTTTAGCTCGGCGCGATTTGGCTGTCCGGAAGGATCGTGGATCATGAGCCTGCTCTGTTCTTTGCCGTTTGCCGCCCAGCTTTTCAGCGCCTGCGCGCCGGCAGCACCGCTCGCCGTCGGCTACGTCGAGGGCGACTACATCCTGCTCGCGCCGATCGAGGTGGCGCAGGTCGAGACGATTGCGGTCAAGCGCGGCGACCGCGTCGCGCCCGGCACGCCGGTGGTGACGCTGGAAAACGCCGACGCCAAGATCGCCATCGCACAAGCCGAGGCGGCCCTTGCGCAGGCCCAGGCGCAACTTGCCGACCTACAGGTCGGCAAGCGGCCGGAAGAGATTGCGGTGCTCAAGGCGCAGGTCGACATGGCCAAGGCGCAAGCCGCCGACGCCAAACGCCGTTACATCCGCGCCAGCGATCTGTTCAAACGCGGCACCGGCACACAGGCCGACTACGACACGGCTTCCGCGACGCTGGAGACGGCCAACGCGCAGGTCGGCCAGGCGGAGGCCAATCTCGCGGTCGGCGGCCTGCCGGCACGGCCCGAGACTATCAAGGCCGCCGACAATCAGGTCAGGCAGGCGCAATCGGCGCTGGAGCAAGCGCAATGGCGGCTGTCGAAGCGCGTGCTGACGGCGCCTTCGCCCGGCCGGGTCAACGACGTGATCCGCAATCCCGGCGATACGGCCGGGCCGACGGCACCGGTTATCTCGATACTGCCGGACGGCGCGGTGAAGCTCAGCGTCTATGTGCCGGAAAGCGCGTTCTCCTCGGTCGACGTCGGCACGCTGCTCAACGTCCATTGCGACGGCTGCGGGTCGGGCGTGAAGGCACGCGTCAGCTATGTGTCGCCCGATCCGGAATTCACGCCGCCGGTGATCTACTCGCTCGAGACCCGGCAAAAGCTGGTCTATCTGGTCGAAGCGCGGCCGGAGGGCGACGCCAGCGCCTTGCAGCCCGGGCAGATCGTCGACGTCGATCTGGCGGACATCGGAAAATGAACGTCATCGACGTGCACGGCCTGGTCAAACGCTTTGGCGACAAGACCGTCGTCGATCATGTGACTATGGCTGTGGCCGAGGGCGAGATCGTCGGCTTCCTCGGGCCGAACGGCTCGGGCAAGACGACGACCATCCGCATCATGTGCGGCTTGCTGACGCCGGATGAGGGCGAAGGCACGGTTCTGGGCTTCGACATCCGCACCGACAGCCTGCGGATCAAACGCGAAGTCGGCTACATGACGCAGAGATTCTCGTTCTACGAAGATCTGACGATCGGCGAGAATCTCGAATTCGTGGCTCGGCTGTACCGGCTGAAGCCGCTCGACGAGCACGTGGCTAAGACGCTTGAGGAGCTCGGCCTGACATCGCGCAGGAACCAGTTGGCCGGTACCCTGTCCGGCGGCTGGAAGCAGCGGCTGGCGCTGGCCGCCTGCATCATGCACAAGCCGAAACTGCTGCTGCTCGATGAACCGACGGCGGGCGTCGACCCGAAAGCGCGACGCGAATTCTGGGACGAGATCCACCGGCTGGCGAGCGGCGGCCTGACCGTGCTGGTCTCCACCCATTACATGGATGAGGCCGAGCGCTGCCATCGCATCAGCTACATCTCCTACGGCAAGATGCTGGCCACCGGCACGGTCGAGGACGTGGTGAGGAATGCCGGGCTGACCACCTTCGTCCTGCAAGGGCCGCGGCTCGATCAGGTCGCTGCCGCACTTCATGGCCGCCCCGGCGTCGACCAGGTGGCGCCGTTCGGCGCGACGCTGCATGTCGTCGGCTCCGACAGGACGGCACTTCAGGCAGCGCTCGCCGATGTCGAGAAAGAGCACGAGGGCGTTACGGTGACGCCCGGCGAGACCAGCCTGGAGGATGTGTTCATCCAGTTCATGTCCGGTTCGAAGGACAACATGGGATGAAAAATGGGATAAACAGCATCTTTTCGTTCGCCAGGCTAGGCGCGCTGCTGATCAAGGAGTTCATCCAGATGCGGCGCGACCGCATCACCTTCGCCATGATGCTCGGCGTGCCGTTGATGCAGCTGGTGCTGTTCGGCTATGCCATCAACAACGATCCGAAGAGCCTGCCGGCAGCGCTGGTGGCGATGAGCAGCGATCCTTACACACGAGCCATGGTTTCGGCGCTGCAGACCACCGGCTATTACCGCTTCGACCACGTCGCGCAAAGTGCCGCCGAAGCCGAATTCCTGATGGCGCGCGGCGACGTCGCCTTCGTCGTCACCATTCCCGCCGATTTTGCCCGGCGGGTCGAGCGCGGCGACAGCCCGCAGATTCTGATCGAGGCGGATGCGACCGATCCGGCCGTCGCCAGCGGCGCCATCTCGACGCTCGGCACCGTCGCCAACCAGGCGCTGCTCAGGGCACGCGGCATGCAGGAAACGGCGGCCGAGGCTGCCCGGGGCCAGCTCCAGGTGGTGGTGCACCGGCGCTACAATCCGGAAGCCGTCTCGCAATACAACATCGTGCCCGGCCTGCTCGGCGTCATCCTGCAGATGACGATGGTGATGATGACCTCGATCGCGCTGACGCGCGAGACCGAGCGCGGCACGATGGAGAACCTTCTGGCGATGCCGTCAAGCCCGCTCGAGATCATGCTGGGCAAGGTGCTGCCCTATCTGGCGGTCGGCGCCGTGCAGGTGCTGGTGGTGCTGGCAGCCTCGAAGCTTCTGTTTGCCATCCCCTTCACCGGGTCGATGTCGCTGCTGTTGACGGCGGTCCTGATCTTCGTCTTGGCGCTGGTGCTGCTCGGCTACACGATCTCGACGATCGCCCGCACGCAAATGCAGGCCCTGCAGCTCACTTTCTTCTTCTTCTTGCCGTCGATCATGCTGTCCGGCTTCATGTTCCCCTATCGCGGCATGCCGGACTGGGCGCAGGTCTTTGGCGAGGTGCTGCCGCTGACGCACTTCCTGCGCATCATCCGCGCGGTGATGCTGAAGGGCGCCGAACTGCCGGCGGTGGCAACGGAAATCGGTTGGCTGGTGGTGTTCGTGGCGCTGTTCGCCGGTATTGCGCTGGTGCGGTTCCGCCGGACGCTGGATTAGGGTCGAACTCGATCCGCTTGTGCAAATGATCGAGATTCACACGGACTCGGCCTGGCCCGGGACCGGTGTCAATTCAGGCGCATTGAGCCCTTCGAAGGGATCGCGCCAGGCGTCGATTTCTTCGAGTTGAAGATACCAGCGACTGACAGAGGGATAGTCATCGAGCGGCAATCGGGCGACATCGTTGAAGGGCAGAAACGTCGCCATTCGAAAGTCGGCATAGGAAACCGAATTGCCGACCAGCCATTCTCGCTGGGAAAGCTCGGCATCAAGTATGGCAGCGGCCGTCCGGAAGTCGCTCAGGCCCTCCTCAACCCGCGCCTGATTTATCGGGCCGAGCCCATAGCGCTGTTTGGTCCCGCGTTCGAAATGCACGACATCGCAGGCTGTTGCGAAGTTCTCTTTCCCCCAACTCAGCCATCGGATCATCTCGGGCTCGTCGTCGCCAGCGCGCCAGAAATCCGAATGCATATCGCGCGAAAGCCGACAGGCTATGGCGTCGGCCTCCCAGAGGCTTTTTCCCGAACCTATAAGGATGGGCAATGAAAGATTTGGATTGAGCGGCCGAAATCGCTCGGCCTGGCCCGGAGCGAAGGGAGAGGCGAATTCAAACTCGACCTTGGCGTTGAGATACCGTGCCACCGCGACCGCGAGGCGAGGATTGGGATTGCGGCTGAAGAACAGTTTCATTGATCTCAGTCTTTGAAGGGTACCGGTTCGACCGGGTGCAACGGACGCTTGAGCACCTCGAATCGGCACATGAGCTGGAACTGGTTGCTATCCTAGCCGGCAGCAATGATCTCGGCATAGGTGCTGAGATCGACATTGCCACCGGAGAGCACCACGGCAATGCATTTGCCGGCAAGGTCGATTTCGCCTGACGACAGCGCGGCCAAGCCGACGCAACCGCCAGGTTCGACCACCAGCTTCAGACAAGCCATAGCGTCGCGCATCGCCTGTGTCACCGCGCTGTCGGAAACGGCGATGGCGCCGGCGAGATTCCTGCGGTTGATCTCGAAAGTGATCGCGCCGGGCTCGGCGACGAGAAGGGCATCGCAGATCGAGGTGTGGCCGGGCGCGTTCGACACCCTGGCGCCTTTGATCAGCGAACGGCGTGTGTCGTCGAAATGCTCGGGTTCCACGACCCAGACGGCGGTGCCCGGCGAGGCGTCCTTGACCGCGATCGAAATGCCGCTGCTCAAGCCGCCACCGCCGCAGGGAACCACCACCGCATCGAGGCTGACGCCAAGCGCTCTTGCTTGGCGCATCAATTCGAGGCCGATCGTGCCCTGGCCGGCGATGATGGCCGGATCGTCGTAGGGCGGCACCAGGACCATGCCGTTTTCCACGTAAGAACGGACGACGGCAGTGCGATCGTCGCGGACCCGGTCGAAGGTGATCACTTCGGCGCCCATCTTCCTGACATTGCCGACCTTCATCGCCGGCGCGTCGGTAGGCATGGCGATTACGGCCTTGACGCCGAACATCGCCGCTGCGGCGGCAACGCCTTGCGCGTGATTACCCGACGAGAAGGCGACGACGCCGCGGGCGCGTTCTTCCGCCGAGAGCGAGGAGAGCTTGTTGTATGCACCGCGGAACTTGAACGAGCCGGTGCGCTGCAACGTCTCCGGCTTGAACAGGATCCTGGCGCCGAAGCGATTGTTCAACTCCGGCGATTCGATCAGCGGCGTTTCGACGATCAGTCCGGACAATCGCGCTGCTGCGCTGTGAATATCGGCGATGCCGGGAGGGGTGGTCATGGCTAGGGTCCTGAGATGAGACCGCCTATGCTGCACGGAAAGGGAGGCGGCGCACCAATGAAAAAATGTGACCGTTACAATTCGTCCTTGGAGGCAGGAGAGTGGGGCGTGACTGTCCCCACCGCCTCCTCGGCCCTCTGCCATGCGTTCGTCGCTTCAGTCGACAAATCGTTGTCGATTGACCGGCATAGCCTGCCGCTCCTCACCCCAACAGCGTCTTTTGCCGTTTGGGGCCGCCCATCTTGCGCCAGGTGTTGAAGCGGTGGGTGGCGGCGGCGAAGGAGATCTTCATCTGCTGGGCAACCGAATAGCGCGACTTGCCCTCGTCGAACAGGCGATAGCAGCACTCGACACCCTCCTCGGTCAACTTGCCGTCGGGAGCCTTGTTGTGCGGATTGGCGGGATCAAATTTTTCGACCTGCTGCTCGACCAGGCCTTTCAGGCGCTGCAGATCCGCCTCGATATTAGCGATAAGATCGAGAACCGGTTTGGGATCAAACGGCTGCTGTTTTTCCGGCATCTGCGGCGTTCCTTTCTCTTGGTTGAGATTCGGTTATATAAGTGAACGTTTGCCGATAGCAACGGCGATGTGTTCGGGATTTTGAAGCCTGTACCTTTTGAGCATGAGTGGAGCGCACACGATTGACCGGCGACGTGCGAGGCCCTAGTTTAGAACTGTTCTAAACTGGGGTGAATTTCTCATGCTTTCCCGCGTTTTCGGCTTCGGCCGCCGTCCCTTTGAATCGCTCTCGGAACAGGAGATTCTGGCGCTCGCCATCTCCTCCGAGGAGGATGACGGGCGCATCTATCGCGCCTATGCCGACGGGCTGGCGGAGAGCTTTCCGCAATCGGCCAAGGTGTTCGAGGAGATGGCGGAGGAGGAGGACGGCCATCGCGATTCGCTGATCGAGCTTTACCGCAAGCGTTTCGGCGAGCGCATACCGCTGATCCGGCGCGAACATGTGAAGGGCTATTACGAACGCAAGCCGGACTGGCTGGTGAGGCCACTCGGCATCGATCATGTGCGCAGCCAAGCCGAGGCCATGGAGCGGCAGGCCTACCTGTTCTATATCGAGGCGGCCAAACGCACAGGCGATGCGTCGACGCGAAAGCTGCTCGACGACCTGGCGATCGCAGAACAGGGCCACGAGACACTGGCGCAGCGGCTGGAGCAAAAGCATGTGCCGGGCGCGGTCAAGGACGAAGAAACGGCAGCCGAGCAGCGCCAGTTCATCTTGACCTATGTCCAACCGGGGCTGGCCGGGCTGATGGATGGCTCGGTGTCGACGCTGGCGCCGATCTTTGCCGCCGCCTTTGCCACGCATGATACGTTCCAGACCTTTCTGGTCGGGCTTGCCGCCTCGATCGGCGCTGGCATCTCGATGGGTTTCACCGAGGTGGCTTCCGACGACGGCAAATTATCGGGCCGCGGCTCGCCGGCAAAACGCGGGCTGACCGTCGGCGTCATGACGACGCTGGGCGGGCTCGGCCATGCGCTGCCCTATCTAATCCCGCTTTTTTGGACGGCGACCATTGTCGCCGCCGTGGTGGTTTTCTTCGAGCTGTGGGCGATCGCCTTCGTGCAGAACCGCTACATGCAGACGCCATTCTGGCGCGCCGCCTTCCAGGTGGTGCTGGGTGGCGCGCTGGTGTTTGCGGCAGGGGTGCTGATCGGGAATGCCTAACAGTCCTTAACCATTTACCGCCTGGCTGTCCTGAGGCGCCTCGGCGCGTTCGGTCAGGCCGTAATCGCGCACGACATGGGCGATGCGCAAACGATAGTCCGCAAAGATACCGCCGCGCCCGGCCTTCTGGGCCTGCCGATGTTCCTGCGTGTTGCGCCAGGCCTTCACCGCGTCCTCGTCGCGCCAGAAGGACAGCGACAGGATGCGGTTCGGATCGGCAAGGCTCTGGAAGCGCTCGATCGACAGGAAACCGTCGATGCCGTCGAGCAGTGGGCGCAGGTCGGCGGCGATGCCGAGATAGGCATCGCGCTTGCCCGCCGCCGGCTCGACCTCGAAGATGACGGCGATCATGGCTTCACCAAAGGAGCATGCGGCCCGGAGGCCAGCTTGAGGAAGATGCGGTCCTCCTTCAGAATGAATTTTTCCCGTCGGGCGAACTCGTAGTTCGCCTTGCCGGCGGGATCGGCGGCGAGCCGGGCGCGGTAGGCTTCGTAGGCCGCAAGACTGTCGATGTTGTAGGCGGCATAAGCCGTGTTGGCCGAGCCTTCGTGCGGCGCGAAATAGCCGATCAGATCGGCGCCGCAGCGCGGGATCGCCTGCCCCCAATTGCGTGCATATTCCTCGAACGCCGCCTTGCCGAACGGATCGATCTCGTAGCGGATGAAGCAGGTGATGGTCATTTTCGCCTCCTTGGCGGTGGATGTTTTCTTGCGGTCACAGTTCGAGCCGGATCGAAACGTTCCGAAGGTCGATATGCTAGACAAATCCCTCGCTGATCATGCCTGCCAGAACGATTTCACGCATTCGCGGCGGACGTCTTCAGGTGTCAGGCCAAGGTCACGCAGCAGATGATCGTCGATCTCGGCGAGGTCGAGACGCTGCAAATGACGGTCGTACCACCGCTTCAGGAGCCGCAGCCGCAAGCGGCGCAAGACAATGAACGGGAACGGCCGGCGAGCAGGCGCGGCGCTGAGAATGGTCCTTGCAGGCATCGTTGTCTCCTTGATTTGCATCGAGACTAATGCTTTATCTGTCGAGGACGCTTCGATGAGGAACGAACTATGCGCGAAGGACCTGACATAGCCCGAATTGCCAGCCTGGTGGGCGATCCGGCGCGGGCAAACATGCTGTCCGCACTGATGGGCGGCACGGCACTGACGGCGAGCGAACTGGCACTCGAAGCCGGGGTGTCGCTTCCGACAGCGAGCTCGCATCTGTCGAAGCTGATGGAAGGCGGGCTGCTGACACTGGCGAGCCAGGGGCGGCACCGCTATTACGGCCTCGCCGGCCCGCAGGTGGCGGGAATGATCGAAGCCATCACCGGCGTTGCCGCTGCGGTCGGACCGCAGAGGGTGCGACCCGGCCCTCGCGACGCGGCCATGCGCGTGGCGCGGGTCTGCTACGATCACCTCGCCGGCGAGCGGGCGGTGGCGATGCTGGACCGTCTTGTGGCTCGACAAGTGCTCCTGCGCGACGACAAGGTGATCCAGCTTGGGCCGTCGGCCGCCTCGCATTTCGCCGCGATCGGCATCGACATCCATACCAAAGCGCGGCGACCGGTGTGCCGCGCCTGCCTCGACTGGAGCGTGCGGCGTTCGCATCTCGCCGGCACGCTGGGCGCCGCCATTCTCGACAAGATCCTCGCCGAGAAATGGGCGCGGCGCGAGAAGGACAGCCGTGCCGTGATCTTTTCACCGGTAGGCAAGCAGGCCTTCGAGACGACGTTTCTCGCCTGACGGCTCGCTTCAATGCGCTAGAACGGTTCGTCGTTTCACGGAAACGCCGAACCGCTGTAACTTTTTGTTTTGAAGCATGTCGTTGTCGCAAACCGCTGCACATTTTTGCGCGACATGCATTAGCCGCGCTTGAGCGGCTTGGCCTGCTTGAAAAAATCCGCCCAGGGATCGGCTTGCCCGAGCCGCTTCAGCGTCGTCTTGTCGCCGATCGGAAAGGCGTTCGGCGGCAATCCGGCCTCGATCTCCGCCCAGGTCACTGGCATCGATATCGTGGCGCCTTTTTTGGCGCGCGACGAATAAGGCGCAACCGTGGTGGCGCCGCGGCCGTTGCGCAGATAATCGACGAAAATCTTGCCCGTGCGCGCCTTCTTCGACAGCGTCGCCGTGTAGCGGTCGGGTGCGGCCTGTTCGAGCGCTCGGGCGAACTCATGGGCGAAGCCTTTGACCTCGTCCCAATCCGCCGACGGCTTCAGCGGCACGACGACATGATAGCCCTTGCCGCCCGAGGTCTTGACGAAATTCGGCAGGGACAGTTCGTCGAGCCGGCTGCGGATATCGAGCGCCGCGGCACGCACCGCCTTCACGTCGACACCCTCGTCGGGATCGAGATCGAAGATGATCTGGTCGGGTTTTTCCAGTTCGTCCGTGGTCGAGCCCCAGATGTGGATCTCGACGACGCCGAGCTGCACCAGGGCCACGACACCGTCGAAATCGCGGATGAACAGGATTTCCTCGCCGTCCGTCGGATCCTTCATCACGGCTATTTTTTCACTCATGCCCGCTGAGGCATGCTTCTGGAAAAAGCGTGGGCCGCCGACGCCGTCCGGCGCCCGCACCAAGCTGAGCGGCCGATTGACGATGAACTGCTTCATGCGCGGCCAGACAAGCGCATAATGATCGACCAGATCCTGCTTCGATACCTTCTCCTGCGGCCACAGAAGCTTGTCCGGGCGAGACAGCGTAACCGACGTTTTCGCCGTCCCGGCGGGTTTGGCGGGCTTTGCCTTGGGCTGCTCTGCCGGCGCTGAGTGTGCTTTCGGTTTCTCCTGCACGACTTCCTCCGCCGGCTTGTCCTCGCGCAATCCCTGGAACGACGCGTGGCGTATTATACGGTCCGACGTCCAACTGCGAAACTCCACTTCGCCGACAAGTTCGGGCTTGACCCAGACCAGCCCCTTGCCCCTTGGCACCGCCCTGTCGAAGGGCGAGGTTGTCGTCTTCAGCGCATCAAGCCTCTTCTTCAGCTCGTTGGTGCTTTTGGCCGTGAAGCCGGTGCCGACGCGGCCGGCATAGCGCAGCTTGCCGCCCTCGTGATAGCCGACCAGCAGCGAGCGCAGGCCGCGCCCGGTCTTGTCCGACGGCATATAGCCGCCGATGACGAATTCCTGGCGCGCCGTGCATTTCGACTTCACCCACGAGGGAACACGACCGCTGCGGTAGGGCGCATCGGCACGCTTGGAGACGACGCCTTCGAGCCCCAGCCGGCAAGCATGCTCCAGCATGATCTTGCCGGGCTCGGCAAAGTGGTCGCTGAAGCGCACGGCCTGATCCTCGGCCTGTCCGGCGAGCAAAGTGCGCAGCCTTTCCTTGCGCTCGACCAGCGGCTCGGAACGGATATCCTCACCGTTGAGACGCAACAGGTCGAAAACGTAGTAGATGAAACGATCCGTGCGGCCCGCCGACAGATCTTGCTGCAGCAGCGAGAAGGACGACACGCCGTTATCCGCCAGCACGACGATTTCGCCGTCGATGATCGCATCGGTGCATTTCAGGCCGCCAAGTGCCGCGACAATTGCGCCACCGAATTTGTCGGTCCAGTCGAGGCCGGCGCGTGTCAAAAGCCGCACCTCAGTGCCGGCAAGCTGCGCCTGCATGCGATAGCCGTCGAACTTCACCTCATGCAGCCAGTCCTTGCCGGGCGGCGCGTCCCGCTCCAGCGTTGCGAGCGCCGGTTCGATGAATTCGAGCCGCCTTGCCGCGACTGCCTTCTTGCCGGTAGCCGGCCTGTCGGACTGCCAGACCCTTGGCTTCTTGCCGTCGGCGGTCTTGCCTTCGCCGACCTCCTCGATGGTCAGGCCGGATTTCACCGATTGCGGCGCCTCCTGCAAAATGTCCTCGCCCGGACGCGCGGCGGCATCGTCGGATTTGATCAGCAACCAGTTGTCACGCTTTTCGCCCGGACGCGGCTTCAGCCGCACCAGATGCCATGCGCCATGCAATTTGTGGCCATGCAGTTCGAAACTGATATGGCCTTTCTTCATCGCCTTTGCCGGGTCGCCATCGGGGACCCAAGTTCCCTCATCCCAGACAATGACCGAGCCGCCGCCATATTGGTCCTTCGGGATGGTGCCTTCAAACGGCGCATAGTCGATCGGGTGGTCCTCGACATGCACGGCGAGCCGCTTTTCGTGCGGGTCGAGGCTCGGGCCTCGCGTCACCGCCCAGCTCCACAGCACGCCGCCGTGCTCGAGACGAAGGTCGTAGTGAAGCCTGGTGGCGGCATGCTTGTGGATGACGAAGATCCCACCCGGCACGGCTTTCTTGCCGCGCGAAACCTTGCCGGCTGGTTCGGCCGTCTTCTTGAAATTGCGCTTGGCGTGATACTGCTCGAGGCTGGCCATGGGCGGATCCTAAGCAGATTTGCGCCGGGCGGCTTTGGACTTGGCGCCTTTTGCCGGGCGTCCGGTCTTTGCCGGCGCACCGGCTTCCGACGAAAGGCTCTTCTTCAGCGCATCGAAGAGGTTGACGACGTTGGAGGGCCGTGGTTCCGCCTTGGTCTTCGGTGCCTTCTTGCCGGCCTTCTTGGCGCGGACCAGCTCGATCAGGGCGTTTTCGTATTTGTCCTCGAATTCGGAAGGATCGAACTTCGCCTGTTTCTCATCGACGATGTGTTCGGCCAGCCTGATCATCTCGGCGTCGGTCTTCACCGGCTTGATGTCGCCGAACACCATCTCGGGCCTGCGAACCGTATCGCCATAGCGCAGGGTCGTCAGCAGCAGACCCTTGCCCAACGGCTCAATGACCACCGGGCGTTCGCGGCGATAGAGCACAATGCGGGCTAGCCCCGCCGTCTTCTTGGCGGCCATGGCGTCGCGGATGACGGCGAAGGCCTCTTCCGAGACCTCGTCCGCAGGCGTCACATAATAGGGCGCATCGAGATAGATCTGCTGGATCGAGGATTTTTCGATGAAACCATCGAGGCTCATCGTATGCGAGGAGTCGATCTGCACGGCTTCGATCTCCTCCTCCTCGATTTGGACGAAGTCGCCGTCGCCGATCTCGTAGCCCTTGATCTCGTCGCCTTCATCGAGCGGCTTGCCGCTTGCCGAATCGACATAGACGCGCTTGACGGTATTGCCGGTCTTGCGGTTGAGCACGCGGAACGAGACTTTCTCGGCCTGGGTGACGACATTGGTCAGTTCGACGGCGCAAGTGACCAGCGAAAGCTTGAGATACCCTCTCCAGGCCGGGCGCGGCGCCATGACAAACTCCCTGCGCGACAATGTTCAACCGAGAACGGGCAAAGTCCGTTCCGGTTCCGGCGGCGCAAAAGGCAAGTCCGAGCTTTCAACCCAGCCTTGCCTTGTTCTCGCTCACTGCCCTACTCGGCGGCTTGCAGGTTGACCTTGCTTTCCGCTATTTCGGTAAGCTTGCGGTCGGTTGCCTGCTCCTCCTTGAGGTTGTTGGCCAACACATTGGCGCAGTCGCTGCGGCCCAGTTGCTTGGCCCAAGCAATCAGGGTGCCGTAACGGGTCATCTCATAATGCTCGACCGCCTGGGCGGAGGCGATCAGCGCAGCGTCGAGGACCTCCTTGTCGGCGATGTCGCCGCTGACGTCGTCGGCTTCTTCGAGAATGCCGTCGATGGCCGGGCAGTCGACCTGCTTGGCCTTCACGCCGTGCAGTTCGAACACCTGCTCGACACGCTGGATATGACCCTTGGTCTGAGCGAGATGTTTCTCAAAGCCCGCTTTCAGCTGCGGATCACTCGCCTTGTCGATCATCTTCGGCAGCGATTTCTCGATCTGTTTTTCAGCGTAATAGATGTCGCGCAGCGTGTGCACGAAGAGGTCGTCGAGGGTTTTGATATCCTTCGAAAAGAAACCCATGGCCTTTGCCTTTCCATTGCTCTTGCAGTTTCGGATTTTTTGGCTGCGGCCCACCCGAGCACCACAGTCTGCGAGGCCGGTTCGTCCCGGCACTGGGAAATCAACGTGCGGCTGACGGGCCGGTTCCTGGTTTTCCGGCCGCGTGCACGGAAATTTCGCGGTCCGGCAAAACCTGAAACAAAACCGCGCCTCTGCGACATTCAGGCGAAACATATGTGATGCAAAAGTCACACTGGACGAAATGCCGACGGACTGCATGGAAACACCGCGAATCAGCCGCATTCCAGCCATGAACAAAGGCATTTTCGACCAGAGATTAACATCGCGTTCACCGACTATTCACGCCTGGACGCTATGATCCCCGCAATTCGGAAGGGACATCCGAAACGGGACAGGGACCGAGTAAAATGAGCTTCTGGAATCAAATCGCCGGCTATGCCGCCGCCATCCGCGAATTCGTCGCGCCGACCTATCGGCCTGAGCGCTATTATATGCGCGGCCCAGGCCCCGCCTGCGCGCGCCGTGGCAACACGCTTGGGATCAGCGTGCGCTGATGATGAGCATGGAGAGCCGTCACGACAGCCGTATCTGCCGGCCCGACGCCGACAATCGGTCAACGACCTATCGCGCCGAGCGCCCTGCGCTGACCGACAGACGGCGTGCGACAACGCCAAGCCTCTAGCATTCCGGGCTTTGATCCAGCCGCCGGCAGGCCTAGTGTCGCCTGACACCAGCTGCCGGGCGTCACGTGATCGTCAAGCCGAACCATTCTCCTGAGCCGCCAGAATTCGAATCAAGTCGCCCGTTGATCGTGTTCGACGGTATTTGCGTGTTGTGCTCGGGCTTTGTGCGCATGGTGGTGAAGCTCGACCGCAAGGGCCGCTTCCATTTCGTAACGGCGCAGTCGCCCTTCGGCGAGATGCTGTTCAAGAAATACGGGCTGCGGACGGATCGCTACGAGACCAATCTCGTCATCGTCGATGGCGCGGCTTTCACCCGCCTGGACAGTTTCGTTGCCGTCATGGCCGAACTCGGCTGGCCGTGGCGGGCGGCGCGGATCCTGCTGCTGTTGCCGCGCCCGCTTCGCGACTGGCTCTACGACCGCATCGCAAAGAACCGCTACGCCCTGTTCGGCAAGAAGGACAATTGCGAAATCCCTTCCGCCGAGGTGAGGGCAAGATTGATCGGCTAGGTTCGTTGCCTTGGCCGGGAGCGGGAGGGGCATTTTGGGGGAACTGCGGATGAAGGTTCTTGTCGTCGGCGGCTATGGCACCTTTGGCGGTCGCACCGTCGAGCTTTTGGAGGGCGAGCCGCATCTGATCCTCTTTGTCGCCGGGCGCTCGCTCGCCAAGGCTGACGCGTATTGCAAGAAGAGCGCCCCGACAGCAGCCCAGCTGGTGCCGGCACTGTTCGACCGTGACGGCGATCTCGCCGCGCAACTCGCTGCATTTGAGCCTGATATTGTAGTCGACGCGAGTGGTCCGTTCCAGGCCTATGGCGAGGGACGCTATCGCCTGATCGAGGCCTGCATCGCCCGGCGCATCAACTATCTCGATCTAGCCGACGGCTCGGATTTCGTCGCCGGTGTCTCTGCGTTCGACGAGGCGGCGCGAAACGCCGGCGTCTTCGTGCTGTCCGGCGTCTCGAGCTTTCCGGTGCTGACGGCGGCGGTGGTGCGTCGCCTGTCTTCGGACCTGACGCGGGTCGACGGCATTCGCGGCGGCATCGCGCCTTCGCCCTTTGCCGGCGTCGGCGGGAACGTCATCCGGGCTATCGCCGGTTATGCCGGTCGGCCGGTGCGGCTTGTTCGCAATGGCCGTCCCGAACAAGGCCGTCCGTTTACCGAGCAGCTGCGCTACACTATCGCGCCGCCGGGCCGGCTGCCGCTTCGAAACGCGCTGTTTTCTCTGGTCGACGTTCCGGACCTGCGCGCCTTGGCCGCGCTTTGGCCGGAGGCGAGGACCATCTGGATGGGAGCCGGGCCGGTACCCGAGGTGCTGCACCGCGCCCTGATCGGCCTCGCCTGGCTGGGGCGCGCCGGATTGATCGGTTCGCTTTCGCCACTGGCGCCGCTGATGCATCAGGCAACGAACCGGCTGCGCTGGGGCGAGCATCGCGGCGGCATGTTCGTCGAGGTGGAGGGATCGGATCGGGCGGGCGCCATCGTCAAGCGCTCGTGGTATCTCTTGGCCGAGGGCAATGACGGGCCGCTGATCCCGTCGATGGCGGTCGAAGCACTGGCCCGCAAAGCGCTGGCCGGACATCAGCCCGCGCCGGGCGCACGGGCGGGGGTGCGCGATTTGGAGCTCCGGGATTATGAAGCCCTGTTCGCCGGGCGGACAATCTACACCGGCTTCAGGAACGGGGCGGCGGACGAGGACAAGCCGCTTTATGCCGAGCTGCTCGGTGCCGCCTGACAAGGCCTTCCCGAGGCAATTCGGTCAATGCATGACCGTACGATCACGGCCGCAGGCCGCGCGCGCGTCGAACGCGGGCGCAATGTTCTTGGCCGGCTAATGGCCTGGACGGTCGTCTTCCCCGGGGCAAGCGAGGACATCCCGGTTCATGTCCGCTTCGACACCGACAAGGACGGCGAGACCTGGACCCGGACATTCGGCAAGCACAGTTTTTCGAGCCTACAGTCCGCAGGCCGGGGTCGATCGCAGCGCTTGCTGTGCGAACGCTTCGGCCCGCTGACCTTCGCGATGGCGCTGGTTGCCGAAGACGGCCGGCTGGCGCTGGTCTTGCGCCGCTGGAGTTTTTTTGGCCTGCCGCTTCCGATGTGGCTCGGTCCACGCTCGACTTCCTACGAAACGGTGAAGGATGGCCGCTTCCGCTTCCATGTCGAGATCTCGCATCCGCTTGCCGGCATGATCGCCCGCTATCGCGGCTGGCTGGAGCCTTCCGGCCCGCACGGCTCCAGCGAGACCGCCTCGCCTGCCAGCTTGCCCAGCTCACGGCAGTCCTGAGCCGTGCACAGCGTCCAGCCTCCGCCGGTCGCACCGGACGCCGCGAGCACCAGGCGCAGCTGTGGCCCGATTTTGGGCGCATAGACCCACCAGCCGTCGCGCAGCGCCGAGCCTTGCGGCGGCTCCATCCCGGCGCCCGATCCCTTGATGCGGGCCTCGACCAGCTGCAGGCCGGACGGCAGCACCTTCCAGTCTTCCTGCCACTGGGTCTTCTCCACCGAATGCACCCAGGAGAGCGTGAAGGCAGCGACCGCGAGCGTCACCGTCTTGCCGGCCGCGACGATGCAGAGGCTCATGCTGAATTAGCCAGCGAAGCCTGCCGCGCGCGCCAGCAGTGCCAGCCGATCCAGGCAAG
This sequence comes from Mesorhizobium sp. M0019, assembly GCF_040323975.1. Lineage (NCBI taxonomy): Bacteria > Pseudomonadati > Pseudomonadota > Alphaproteobacteria > Hyphomicrobiales > Phyllobacteriaceae > Mesorhizobium > Mesorhizobium sp. M0019. The sequence goes on from NZ_JAMYVK010000004.1 coordinate 97,462, forward strand.
GGACAGCGCCCAGCCCGCCTCGTCGGTGAGCGGCAGCGCCGCAACCAGCAGCACGCCGGCGGCGAAGGCGACGAGGCGTTCCCACCACGCCATGCGCCGGGCGAGAAATCCGACGGCCGCGGCGCCCCACAGGACGATACCCATGCAGGCTTTGATGACGATATAGGCGACCTCGACGGGATAGCCGAACTGGGCGGCGATCGGGCCGGGGTCCTGCAGCATCAGCGCCGGGGTATAGACCGCCATGAACGGCACAACGAAGCCGGCAATGGCAAGCTTGGTGGCCTGGATGCCGATCTTGAGGCCGCTTTCCTTGGCCATGGGCGCGGCGGCGAAGGCGGCCAGCGCCACAGGCGGGGTGAGATCGGCCATGATGCCGAAATAGAAGACGAACATATGGCTGACCACCAACGGCACGCCGAGCGACAGCAGCGCTGGCCCGGCCAGCGACGAAGTGATGATGTAGTTGGGAATTGTCGGTATGCCCATGCCGAGCACCAAGCAGGTGAGCATGGTCAAAAGCAGCGACAGGAACAGATTGTTCTCGCCGATCGAGATGATCCAGCCGATGAAGGTCGAGGCGATGCCGGTAAGCGTCAACGTGCCGATGACGATGCCGACAATGGCGCAGGCAATGCCGACCGGCAGCGCGTTCTTCGCTCCTTCGGCAAGGGAATCCACGCATATGCGCAGCGTCTCGCGCCCGCCCTTGAAGGTGAGGCAGGCGGCGACCAGCACGGCGATGACCAGGCTGAGGATGTTGACGCCGAATTTCATGAAGGAAGCCGCGGCAAGCCCGAGCGCCAGCCAGAAGACGATGCGGAAGGCGAGCGGCCCGATCGATGCTGCCAGCGGCGTGCCGAGGATAAGCACAATGGTCAACGCCAGGCCCATGGTGCCGGCGAAGACCGGCGTATAGCCGGCAAACAGCAGGTAGATCAGCGCTGCCAGCGGCAGCACCAGCGGCCAGTGTTGTTTCACCGCATCCCACGGATTGGGCAGGTCGGCCTTGGCCATGCCGTGCAGGCCGGCCTTGCCAGCTTCCAGGTGCACCTGCCAGAAACAGGCGCCGAAATAGAGCAGCGCCGGAATGATCGCCGCCTTGACCACCGCGGCATAGGGGATGTTCAGGGTCTCGGCCATGATAAAGGCAACCGCTCCCATCACCGGCGGCATGATCTGGCCGCCCATCGACGAGGTCGCCTCGACGGCGCCAGCGAAAGCCGAGCGGAAACCGAAGCGTTTCATCAGCGGGATGGTGAACTGGCCGCTGGCCACCACATTGGCGACGCCGGAGCCGGAAATGGTGCCCATCAGCGCCGAGGACAGCACGCAGACTTGCGCCGGGCCGCCGCGCCATGAGCCGACCAGGCCAAGCGCAAAATCGTTGAACAGCGCGATCATGCCGGCGCGCTCAAGAAAGGCGGCGAAAACGACGAAGATGAAGATGTAGGCGGCCGAGACATAGATCGGCGTGCCGTAGATGCCTTCGGTGCCATAGGCGAAGGTGTCGACGAGCTGGGCGAAATCATAACCGCGATGGATGAACGGCGGCGGCAGATGATTGCCGGCAAATGCGTAGGCGAGAAAGATGAAGGCAATGACGGCGAGCGGCAGCCCCATTAACCGCCGCGCCGCCTCGAAGACCAGCACGACCAGCACCGCGCCGACGATCAGGTCAGGCGTGGTGAGAAAGCCGGAGCGGCGGATGAGGTCGGCATAGAACACCCAATTGTACAGACCGGTGGCGAAACCAAGCAGGCCGAGCGTCCAGAACACTGCTTTCGCCGGGACGCTTTTGGCGCGCAGATTGGCGATTAGGGCAAAGCCGAGCAGCAGCAGGAAGCCGACATGCATGGCGCGTATGACCTGGCTCGGCAGGCTGCCATAGGCGGCGATGTAGATTTGGAAGATGGAGAAGGCGATGGCGATAAAAAAAGCCGCCTTGCCGGCGATGCCTTCGCCGAAGCCAGGCGGCAATCCTTCGACAGGAGCTTCCGCTGTGGGGGAAAGAACGGTCGGGGTTACGGTCATTAGCGGGGTTCCTGGCGGGGCGGTCCCCTCCTCGAGGGGAGGGTGCCGAGCGAAGCGAGGCGGGTGAGGTCGGTGCGGCAGTGCGCGGCCTCAACCGACCCTACCCGTCCATTCGCCTTCGGCAGCTGTTCACCTTCTCCTCAAGGGGGAGGGATGGCTCCTTACTTCACCAATCCCTTTTCCTTGTAATACCTCTCGGCGCCTGGATGCAGCGGCACCGGCATGCCGTCGAGCGCCTTGGCCGGGTCGATCGCCTTGGCGGCGGCGTGGGCAGCGGTGAGCTGGTCGAGATGCTCGAACAGCAGTTTCGTCATCTGGTAGGCGGTCTCGTCGGAGACATCGGCGCTGGTGATCAGGAAATTGCCGACGGCGGCGGTCGCAACATCCTCGGTCTGGCCCTCGTAGGTGCCCTTGGGGATGACCACGGAAAGATAGGGCGAGCCGATCTTGGCGACGTCCTCCGCCGGCACGGCAACGACGTTTACCGGCACTGAGGTGGCGAGGTCACGGATCGACGCGACCCCAAGGCCAGCCGACTGCAGCGTGGCGTCGAGCTGGCGGTTCTTGATCAGCTCCACCGATTCGGCGAAGGGCAGATATTCGATCCGCCCGAGGTCTTCGTATTTCAGCCCGGCAGCGGCAAATATCGTGCGGGCGTTGAGCTCGGTGCCTGAGGCCGGCGCGCCGACCGAAAGGCTCTTGCCCTTGAGATCGGCGAGCGTCTTGATGCCGGATTCCTTGCTGGCGACGATCTGGATGTAATTGGGATAGATGGCGGCAATGCCGCGCAGCTTGTCGAGCTTGCCTGGGAAGCCTGCTTCGGTATTGCCTTCGGCGGCCAGCTTGACGGAATCGCCAAGCGCGAAAGCAATCTCGCCCTTGCCCTGCTGCAAGAGATTGAGGTTTTCGACCGACGCTTTCGTCGCCTGCACCTGGGTGCGCGCGCCTTCGATGCCCTTGCCGTAGATTTCCGACAGGGCGACGCCGAGCGGATAGTAGACGCCGGACGTGCCGCCGGTCAGCACGTTGATGAATTCCTGTGCCTTGACCGATACCGCGCCAAGGCCAAGCGACAGCGCCAGCACGCCGGCTGCAACAAATTTCGTCCTGAAATTGAGCATGCGATTTCCTCCCTGAAAATTCGCCGCCGTGCCCTCCTCGGCGGCACGAAGCGAAGCGAGTTTAGACAGCGGGCGGGAAATGCCAACCCGCAATAGCAGCGATTAGACGAACGGCTAAGCAGTGCCGCAACACGTTGGCGCTTGCGCGAGGTCGCATCGCGGCAGAAAGATTTTTCCAGCGCTTGTCGAAATCCGGCAGGGCCGCGCGACATAAGTCCGGCTCGCAACGATGCGGCCTTCGAGAAACGGGAGAAGACCATGCGATACATGCTTTTGATCTATGGAAACGAAGCGGGGATGGCAGCCGCGCCAGCAGATGCGGTGACACAGATGTCGAGCGCGTACGTCGCCTACACCGAAGCGTTGAAGAAATCCGGCGCCTGGCTCGCCGGCGACCGGCTGAAGCCGACGCAATCCGCTACCTCGGTGCGGATGGCCAATGGCAAGACCAACGTGCTCGACGGCCCCTATGCCGACACCAAGGAGCAGCTTGCCGGCTTCTATATGATCGAAGCGGAGGACGTCGACGCCGCCATTGCCTGGGCGGCGCGCTGCCCGGGCGCCAGCACCGGCACGGTAGAGGTGCGGCCGATCTGGGAACTCACCATGTGATGCCGGAATTGCCCGATACTGCGCGGGCGGCGGCGGAAGCGGCCGCCCGGCAAAGCTACGGCAAGCTGGTCGCCTATCTCGCCGCACGCACGCGCGACGTGGCCGCTGCAGAGGACGCATTGGCCGATGCCTTTGCAGCGGCGCTCGAGCGTTGGCCACAGGCGGGCGTGCCCGACAAGCCGGAAGCCTGGCTGCTGGCGGTGGCACGCAAGCGCCGCGTCGACGCGGTCAGACGGCGGCTGACACGCGAGGCGGGCCGCGACCACCTGAGACTGATCGCCGAGGAGATGGAGGCGCGCATGGCCGAGGAAGACCTGCCGGACGAGCGGCTCAGGCTCATGTTTGCCTGCGCCCATCCCGCGATTGAGGCCGGCGTGCGAGCACCGCTGATCCTGCAGACGGTCCTGGGCTTCGACGCAGCGACCATCGCCTCGGCTTTTCTTGTCTCGCCAGCCACGATGAGCCAGCGGCTGGTGCGCGCCAAGACGCGAATTCGCGAGACAGGCATTCCGTTCCGCGTGCCGGAGCGGGCCGAGCTCGGCGAGCGGCTGGGCACCGTTCTGGAAGCGATCTACGCGGCGTTTGCCGAAGGTTGGTCCGACCCGGCCGGCACCGAAACGCGGCGCCGCAATCTCGCGACCGAAGGCATCTGGCTCGGCCGTCTGATCGCCTCGCTGATGCCGGATGAGCCGGAAGCACTCGGCCTGCTGGCGCTGATGCTGTTCGCCGAGGCGCGGCGTGCAGCCCGGCGCAATGCGGCGGGTGACTATGTGCCGCTGGCCGAGCAGGATCTTGCATTGTGGGACGACACCCTGATCGATGAAGCGGAGGCGCTGCTCGGGCGCGCGGCCGCCGAGGGTGTTGTCGGCCGCTACCAGCTCGAGGCCGCCGTGCAATCCGCCCATACGACACGGCGGCTGACCGGTTGTACCGACTGGGTCGCGATCAAGGAGCTCTACGACGCGCTGTCGGTGATTGCCGGCTCGCCGGTGGTGTCGATCAACCGTGCGGTGGCGATTGCCGAGGCCGAAGGTGCTTCAGCAGGATTGGGCGCGCTTGATCAACTCAGCGGCGACAAGCGGCTGTATGACTATCAACCTTACTGGGCCGCCCGCGCGGGCCTGCTGGCCAGACTCGGCAAAGTTCCGCAAGCGAGCGAGGCCTATGACCGGGCTATCGGCCTCGAACGCGATCCGGCCGTGCGCCGGTTCCTGCAGGAACGACGGGCATGGCTCGGCCACGTGGAAAGACACTGAGACAAGGCGGAGTGCTTAGGCCGGCCACATGTCGTGGGAAGCATTCAGCCTCTTTATCACTCGATGTTCCCGCAAATTGGCCCACAGGCGTTCGATATTCGGCCAAGCGGTTGGAACCTTCGCGACCTCCGGATGCCAGGCCACCAACATGACGAGATAGATGTCGGCCAGCGAGAGCCGGTCGCCGGCCAGCCAGTCATGGCCTGCGAGGGCGGCATCGAGAATGGCGAAGCTGCGATCCATTTCCGAGACCGCCGCCCGTTTGACAGCGTCCACGCCGCGGGGATCGGTCGTGTAGCGATGAGCGTAGAAGAACCGCAGGTCAGCCGAATAGATGACGGAGGACATGAAAAACATCCAGCGCAGGAAGTCGGCACGGTCAGCCGAACTTGCTGCGGGCGCCAGTCCTGCTTCCGGGTGGCGCTCGGCCAGCAGGATGCAGATCGCCGCCGATTCGGTCATCGAGCGTCCGTCCGGCAAGATCAGGACCGGCACCTGGTTCAAGGGGCTGATATCTAAAAAGGCCTGGTCGGGTCGGCCCTTCGGAACGTCGATCTGGTCGAAAGGCACGCCCGCCAAAGCGAGCGCCGCCTCGATGACAAAGCCGCCGGTATTGGCACGCGTATAGAGCTTGTACATGAAGTCCTCCACCTGCCGGGCAGCGACGATTTGATACGGAAGGGACCCGCCGCTCAAGCGAACGACGCCCGCCACAGGTGGTTTTTCAGCGGTCCACGCCGACGCGTGATACAGAGTATTTGATGTCGGAGGGCATCGCGAAGGATCGCTACTGACCGGTCAAAAACGCTCGTGTCTAAGCGCCCAATCCCTCGAACAGGATCGTCGAGAGATAGCGCTCGGCGAAAGAGGGGATGACGACGACGAGGTTCTTGCCCTTGTTCTCGGCCCGCGAGCCGACGACGATCGCCGCTTGCAGGGCGGCCCCCGACGAGATGCCGACCGGCACACCTTCGAGCCGAGCGACGAGCCGTGCATTGGCAACCGAATCCTCGTTCGAGACCTTGACGATTTCGTCATAGATCGTCGTGTCGAGGATTTTTGGCGCGAAGCCGGCGCCAATGCCCTGGATCTTGTGCGGGCCTGGCTGGCCGCCCGACAGCACCGGCGAGGCTTCCGGTTCGACGGCGACGACATGCACCGAGGGCTTACGCTTCTTCAGCACCTGGCCGACGCCGGTGATGGTGCCGCCGGTCCCGATGCCGGCAACGAAGATATCGACTTCGCCATGGGTGTCGTTCCAGATTTCCTCGGCCGTGGTGCGGCGATGGATTTCCGGATTGGCCGGGTTTTCGAATTGCTGCGGAATGACAGCGTCGGGCAGCGTTGCCGCCAGCTCGTCCGCCTTGGCGATGGCGCCCTTCATGCCTTTCGGCCCTTCGGTCAGCACCAGTTCGGCACCGAGCAGAGCCAGCATCTTGCGGCGTTCGACGGACATGGTTTCCGGCATGGTCAGGATCAGCTTGTAGCCCTTGGCAGCGGCGGCAAAGGCGAGCGCGATGCCGGTATTGCCCGAGGTCGGCTCGATCAGGGTGGTCTTGCCGGGCGTAATCCTGCCCGAAGCCTCCAATGCCTCGATCATCGACACGCCGATGCGGTCCTTGACCGAGGCGATCGGGTTGAAGAATTCGAGCTTGGCCAGCAGATTGGCGACGACGCCCTTCTCCCTGGCGAATTTATCAAGCCGCACCAGCGGCGTGTCGCCGATCGTCTCGGTGATCGAATTGTAGATGCGGCCGCGGCCGGGCACGTGTGCGGGGGTGGCGGGCTTGTTCATTGATTTCCTCCCAGAGGTCAAGCGGCAAGAGTCGGGCGGGGCCTAGGATAGAGCCATCCGCCGCGCAAGATAGGCTGTCGATCGAAAAATATCCGAGTGAAGTTCGTGCTGAGTACCCCCGCCCTTGCAAGGCGTGGCAATCCTTGGGCGGATTGGCGAAGGAGATCTATTGGCGGGCGGCAATTGCCGCCGCCGCACCGACCATGAAGCCCGCGGCGGTGCGGTTGAGTGCCCTCAGCGCCCGCGGCGACTTCAGGAACCAGCGCGCCTTGGCCGCCAGCGCCAGATAGGGCACCAGCACGACGAGCAGGACGACGATGGTGAGCGCGACGAGGATGCCGTAATCGGCCAGCGTGATCGTCTTCAGATCGACGATGGTCGGGGTGATGGCAAGATAGAAGATCATCGTCTTCGGATTGCCGAGCGTGACGGCGAGGCCGGCTACAAAGCTGGATGCCAAGCCGCCCTTGCCTTTCTTCGCCTCCACCGTCTCCGGCGTGATGCCGCTCGTCCAGAAACGCCAGCCAAGAAAGGCGAGGTAGGCGACGCCCAGCCATTTGATGGCCAGGAAGACCATGCCGAAAGTTTGCGCGACGAAAGCCAGGCCGAGCACCACGGCAGTGAGATAGGTCAGGTCGCCGAGCATCAGCCCGAACGACATGGCCAGCCCAGCGCACGCGCAACGAGCGCGGTGACGCCGGGGCCGGGGATGGCCGCGGCGATGCCGAGGGCAGCACTATAGGCGAGAAACCCGGTGAGTGTCATGATTCGCGCTTGTCGCACAATGTTGAAGTTGGGTGAATTCCCTCGGCCCGGATTCGATTGCGCCAGCGCAGCTGGCGACCCCGCCGTTCAGGAGCGGCGGTCTTCGTAGGTAATGCGCCAGATGGTGCCGTTGCCGTCCTCGGTGACGATCAGCGAGCCGTCCTTGGCCATCGCGACACCGACCGGGCGGCCCCAGACGGCGTCGTTCGAGATGACGAAGCCGGTCATGAAGTCCTCATATTCGCCGGTCGGCTTGCCATCCCTGAATTTGAGCCTCACCACCTTGTAGCCGGTCCTGGCGCCACGGTTCCACGAACCATGCATGGCGACGAAGGCGTCACCCTGGTAATCCGCCGGGAAGTTCTTGCCGTCGTAGAAGGCTATATTCATCGGCGCCGAATGCGCCTGCATCAATACATCGGGGACAGTGGCCTTGCCGGCGAGGTCTGGCCGCTCGCCCTGATGGCGCGGATCCTCGTTATTGCCGATGTAGTACCAAGGCCAACCATAGAATCCGCCGTCCTTGACCGCTGTTGCAAATTCGAACGGCACATTGTCGCCGAGTTCGTCGCGCTCATTGACGACGCACCACAATGCGCCGGTGGAGGGCTGCACGGTCATGCCCGTACAGTTGCGCAGGCCGGTGGCGACAGTTCGGGGATTTTTCCCATCCGGGTCAAAGGCGAGCACATCGGCACGGCCGTCCTCGGAGCCCCAGGCCGCCCCGAGCGGCTTTGATTTGGCCCAGGCGTCGAGGCCGCTATCCGGCTCCTTGCCTATATCCTCGGCGACGTTCGAGGCGGAGCCAACCGACAAATAAAGCGTTTTGCCGTCCTGCGAGAAGGCGATGTCGCGGGTCGTGTGACCACCCGACGGGATTTGGGCGACAATGGTTTCTGGTTTGCCGGATGTCTTCAGGTCGCCATCGCGATAGGGGAAGCGGACGATGCTGTCGCTGTTCGCGACATAAACCCATTGCGGTTTGTCTCCTGGCGGATAGAAGGCGATGCCGTAGGGATAATTGAGCCCCTTGGCGAAGATCGCTTTCTCGATGGGCTTGGCGCTGCCCTCGGCGAGACGATAGACGCGTATTTGGTCGGCATGGCTGTTGGCAACAAACAGGTCGCCATTCGGAGCGACGCGCACGACACGTGGATTGACGATGCCGGATGCGATCATTTCAGCCGAAAAGCCCGACGGCAATTCTGGCTTGGCGCTCTCGGGCCGTTCCGCCACGCCGGCGCCGTTCGAAGCGGATTGGGCGGGGTCGGCTGCCGGCATGTCTCGCGGCCCAATCAGGCGTCTGACGCCAGGCCTGTCGGCGTGCCAATCGCCAAACGCGGCTTCGCCTTTGAGCACATTCTGGTCCGCCTGCTGGGCGGCTGCCGGTGTCGCAACAAGGAGGGCAGCGGCAACGGCCGCAAAGCCGCCAGATCGGATCATCAACGTCCTCCGGGATTCGCCTCGAACAGGGCAAACGGCATCAGGTATTGATCGTTCCAAGCGGCCGTCCAGCACACGAGGATTTGAAGCCGAACCCGTTCAGTTGCCCGAGGCGTAAAAGTCGTCGTCGAGGCGCTTTTCCAGCGCGACCAGATCGGCCGGCAGCGGCAAACCCATCGCCCGCATCTCTTGCAGCTTCTCGCGCAACTGCTCTTGCACCTCGTGCTGATCCTCTGGTTGGTTGATCATTTCTTCGAGCAGCAGACTGATCTGGGCCTTGAACGATTCCAGCGCCATTCTTTTCTCCTCCTTGCGGCAGGCCCGCGGCGGCTCCTAGCTCAGCATGCGCGAAATCAGCTGCGCGGTATAGTCGACCATCGGTACTATGCGCGCATAATTCAGCCGCGTCGGCCCGATGACGCCGAGCGCACCGACGACGCGCGCGTCCTTGTCGCGATAGGGTGCCACCACCAGCGAGGAGCCAGACAGCGAAAACAGCTTGTTTTCCGAACCGATGAATATGCGCACGCCTGGGCCTGCCTCGGCGAGGTCGAGAAGCTGGATCAGCCCATCCTGCGTCTCCAGATCCTCAAACAGATGCCGCAGCAATTCTATGTCGGCCTGGGCAGTGACGTTTTCCAGGAGATTGGCGCGGCCGCGCACGATAAGCCGCCCAGGCACGCCGCTTTCAGCGCCTGCCCAGACCGCCAGGCCCTTCTCGACCAGATCCTGCGACAGCGTGTCGAGGGCTGCCCTGGTCTCTTCCTTGAGGCGGGCGATCTCGACCCGCGCCTCGGCCAGGGTGCGACCGCGGATATGGGCGTTGAGGAAGTTGGAGGCTTCGTGCAATTGCGAGATGGTGATGCCGGCGGGCAGATCGATGACGCGATTTTCGACGTCGCCGTTCTGCGAGACCAGCACGGCCAGCGCCTTGGTCGGCTCTAGCTGGATGAATTCGATGTGCTTAAGCGCCACCTCATTCTTGGCGGCGAGCACGAGGCCGGCGCCGCGCGACATGCCGGACAGCATCTGGCTGGCCTCGGTCAGCATATGCTCCAGCGTCGCGCCCGAGCCGGAGGCGCGCACCTGGGCCTCGATGGTGCGGCGCTCCTCGTCGGAGAGGTCACCAAGTTCCATGAAAGCATCGACGAAGAAGCGCAGGCCTGCCTGGGTCGGCAGCCGGCCAGCCGAAATGTGCGGCGCATAGATCAGGCCGAGATGCTCAAGGTCGCTCATCACGTTGCGGATGGTGGCCGGCGACAGCGACGACGGCAGGATGCGCGACAGGCTGCGCGAACCGACCGGCTCGCCATCCCTCAAATAGGAATCGACGATGCGCCGGAAGATGTCGCGCGAACGCATGTCGAGCGATTGAAGCGCGGGCGATTGCAGCGCGTGCGACGGGAGCACGTGCGACTGCAAACCGGGATCGACTGCCTTTGTCATTTCGAGCCAAAAACCTCCGCCCCGAAGATATAGACTTCCGCGGTGTCGGCGCAACCGGTCCATTTTCCTTTGCGCCTCACGCCCCGTGCGGCTACAAGCCGGCCAAGATTCCCCGGCCAAGATTCCGAAGAAAGAAAGAAGCCTGAATGCGCCCTTCCAAACGCCAATTCGACGAAATGCGCCCCATCTCCTTCGAGCGCGGCGTCTCCAAGCATGCGGAAGGCTCGTGCCTGGTGAAGTTCGGCGACACGCATGTGCTGTGTACGGCCAGCCTGGAGGAAAAGGTGCCGGGCTGGATGCGCAACTCCGGCAAGGGCTGGGTGACGGCGGAATACGGCATGCTGCCGCGTTCGACCGGCGAGCGCATGCGCCGCGAGGCTTCGGCCGGCAAACAAGGCGGCCGCACGCTGGAAATCCAGCGGCTGATCGGCCGCTCCCTGCGCGCCGTGGTCGATCTGCAGGCGCTCGGCGAGCAGCAGATCACCGTCGACTGCGACGTGATCCAGGCCGACGGCGGCACGCGCACCGCTTCGATCACCGGCGGCTGGGTGGCGCTCTACGACTGCCTGCGCTGGATGGAAACCCGCCAGATGGCGAGCCTGGGCAAGGTGCTGAAGGATCACGTTGCGGCGATCTCCTGCGGCATCCATGATGGCCAGCCGGTCATCGACCTCGACTATATCGAGGATTCCTCGGCCGGCACCGACGCCAATTTCGTCATGACCGGCAAGGGCGGCATCGTCGAGATCCAAGGCACGGCCGAGGGCGAGCCGTTCTCGGAAGAGCAGTTCGCGGCGCTGATGGGGCTCGCCAAGAAAGGTATTCAGCGCCTGGTCAGCTTGCAGCAAATGGCGGTGGCTTAGCTGCGGTCAATATTGATGAGATTGGCGATCCTGTGACCCCTTCTGCAATCCTGGAATCAGCACTCTACGTGACGGACCTTGCTGCCGCGGAACGGTTCTATTCGGGCGTGCTCGGGCTCGATCTGCTCGGCAAGGTCGATGGCAGGCATCTCTTCTTCCGCTGCGGCGACAGCGTGCTGCTTATGTTCAATGCCGAGGCGACCAAAGTGCCGCCGCCGGCCGACGCCAAGCTCAAAGTACCGCCGCATGGCGCGGTCGGCCAGGGCCATCTTTGCTTCGCCGCAAGCGCGGATGAAATCCCACGCTGGAAAGCGCATCTTGAGGCGAAGAAAATTGCCATCGAAAGCGAGTTCGAATGGCCGCAGGGCGGCCGCTCGATCTATATTCGCGACCCGTCGGGCAATTCGATCGAATTCGCCGAGCCAAGAATCTGGGGCATCTGATGCATTCGCCAACTGTCCATTCGCTTGACGGGCATAAGATCGTCGTCGCCAGCCATAATGCCGGTAAATTGCGGGAATTCGCCGATCTGATGGCGCCATTCGGCATAGAAGCGAAGTCCGCAAAGAAATACGGCTTGCCGGAGCCGGACGAGACCGGCACCACTTTCGAGCAGAACGCCCTCATAAAAGCCTTGGCCGCCGCCAAGGCCACTGGACTGCCGGCGCTGTCGGACGATTCCGGCCTGTGTGTCGATGCGCTCGACGGCGCACCCGGCGTCTACACCGCCAACTGGGCTGAGACGCCGGACGGCTCCCGCGACTTCGGCATGGCCATGCAGCGCACGGAAGTGGCCTTGCAAGAAGTTGGCGCGATCACGCCTGCCCAGCGCAAGGGCCGCTTTGTCGCGGTCATCTGCCTGGCCTTTCCCGATGGCCAGGCGGAATATTTTCGCGGTGAGGTCGAGGGCACGCTGGTATGGCCACCGCGCGGCGAGCTCGGCTTCGGCTACGATCCGGTGTTCTTGCCCAACGGGTTCGAAAAGACCTTCGGCGAGATGAGCGCGAAGGAAAAGCATGGCTGGAAGCCCGGCCAGCCAACCACATTGTCGCACCGTGCCCGCGCCTTCCAGAAATTCGCGCAAGCCCGATTGGCTGGCGTATGACCATGCTGCTCGACCGCAGGCCTGGTTTCGGCGTCTACGTCCACTGGCCGTTCTGCGCGGCCAAATGCCCGTATTGCGACTTCAACAGCCATGTCCGCCACCAGCCGGTCGACCAGGAGCGTTTTGCCCGCGCCTTCGAGACCGAGCTGGCGACGATGCGCGGCCGCACCGGACCGCGCGAGGTGACCAGCATCTTTCTTGGCGGCGGCACGCCATCGCTGATGAAGCCGCAGACCGTGGCGGCGGTGCTGGATGCAGTGGCGAAGAACTGGACGGTGCCTGATGGCATCGAGGTGACGCTGGAGGCCAATCCTTCCTCGGTCGAGGCCGAGCGCTTTCGCGGCTATCGCGCGGCCGGCGTCAACCGGGTATCGCTTGGCGTGCAGGCGCTGCACGACAAGGATCTGCGCTTCCTCGGCCGTTTGCACAATGTCGATGAGGCCCTGCATGCGATCGGCCTGGCGCGCGAGATATTCCCACGGCTGTCGTTCGACCTGATCTACGCGCGGCCGGGCCAGACGCTTAAAGCGTGGCAGACGGAGCTCGAGCAGGCGATCGGCCACGCCGCAGACCATCTGTCGCTCTATCAGCTGACCATCGAGGAAGGCACGCCGTTCCATGCACTGCATGCGGCAAGGAAATTCATCATTCCAGACAATGAGCTTGCCGCCGATCTCTACGCGTTGACACAGGAGATCACCACCGCGCGCGGACTGCCGGCCTACGAGATTTCCAACCACGCCAGGCCCGGCGCCGAAAGCCGGCACAATCTCACCTATTGGCGTTATGGCGAATATGTCGGCGTCGGTCCCGGCGCGCATGGCCGGTTCGTCGAAAATGGCCGCCGCGTGGTGACGATCGCCGAGAAAATGCCGGAGACCTGGGCCAATCTGGTCGAGGCCAAGGGTCATGGCGTTACCGGCGGCGAGGTCCTGACGCGGTCGGAAGAGGCCGACGAGTTCCTGCTGATGGGGCTGAGGCTGGCGGAAGGCATCGACCTTTCCCGCTACGAGGCATTTTCAGGGCGCGGCCTGTCGACGGCACGGCTGTCGGTGCTGCAGGACGAAGGCCTGGTGGCGCCGATCGGCAATGCCCGCCTGCGCGCCACGCCGGCCGGCATGATCGTGCTCGATGCGGTCGTGGCGGATTTGGCCAGATAGCACGTTGAAGAACGTTCTCTTCATCTGCAGCCAGAATCGCTTGCGCAGCCCGACGGCGGAGCAGGTGTTTTCCAAGCGGCGGGACATCGAGGTCGCTTCGGCCGGCACTAATCACGATGCCGACATACCGTTGACGCATGAACTCGTCGCCTGGGCCGACATCATCTTCGTGATGGAAAAAACGCACCGCGCCAAACTGCAGCAGAAATTCAAGACAAGCCTGAAAAAGGCTCGAGTAATCTGCCTCGATATTCCCGACGACTATGCATTCATGGACCCGGCTCTGGTGGGCCTGCTGGAGGCGCGTGTCTCGAAGTATCTGGGTTGAATGATACATCGCGGAGCATTCGCAACCGCGCTTCGAGAACTGTCTCGACCGATCGCTAAGGTTTGCGGGGTCAAGCCTCGTGCTTGTGGCGGTGTTTGGCGCGATCTTTTTCGCTGGTCTCTCCGGAACGGGCCGGCTTGATCTCGCTTTTGTCGCGTGAGGCATGGTGCTGGTCGTCTGTGGAATGTGACGCTGCGCCATCGCGGGCGCTTTTTGTTTCGAGGCGGGTGATGAAAATGTCGAAGCGATTGGGCATCGTCCGGTCAGTGCTCCATCGTGCGGTCGGTTTCGTTTGCGGGCTTGCTCTCTGCCGATCGCTGGCGTGCAAGCGGCTTCTTGGCTCTGCCATCTGCGGCTTCGGCAGGCAGGCTCTTGTCGCATGGCGCGGCGAAGCGTTTGCGGCCGGCATAGTAGGGTTCGAAAACGTCCTGTATCGTCAGGCTGTTCATCCTGCTCCTCCCGAGATCAGGGGTAAAATTCGCCGGCAACGGTTTCGTTCCCTACTGTGGCGAAGGCATGGCGGCCGGTTCACGTCGGCATCCCTTTTGGAACCAGGGCCTTTGCAACCCAGGCTTTTGCAACCAAGCGTGAGCCGTGCCAAACAGGGTCGAACGGAGTTGTGCAGGTGACCGGCGAATCGGCCAAACGCAGTTATGTGGTCGGGCAGACCGAAATCGCCGCCCGGCCGCTCGAGCCGGCGCTCTACCTGGTGGCGACGCCTATCGGCAATCTCGCCGACATCACGCTGCGCGCGCTGGAAACGCTCGCCGCCGCCGATATCGTCGCTTGCGAGGACACACGTGTCAGCCGCGTGCTGCTCGACCGCTACGGCATCCGCCGCCGCACCACCGCCTACCACGAGCACAATGCCGGCGAGGCCGGACCGAAGCTGATCGCGGCGCTGCTGGCCGGCCAAAGCGTAGCGGTGATCTCGGATGCCGGCACGCCGCTCATCTCCGACCCCGGCTACCGGCTGGTCGGTGAGGCGCTGGAACGCGGCATTCGTGTCGTGCCGATCCCCGGCCCATCAGCAGCACTTGCCGCTTTGACGGCATCCGGCCTGCCCTCGGACGCGTTTCTGTTTGCCGGCTTCCTGCCGGTGAAGACCGGGCAGCGGCTGACGCGGCTGGAAGCGCTGAAGGCGGTGCCGGCAACGTTGATCTTCTTCGAATCGCCGCGCCGGCTGGCCGAGACGCTCAGCGCCATGGTCGAGGTGCTGGGCGGTGCCCGCAAGGCGGCCATCGGCCGCGAGCTGACCAAGACCTTCGAGGAGATGCGGACCGGCACCCTGCAGTCGCTCGCCAGCCATTACGCCGCAGCTGATACGCCGAAAGGCGAAATCGTCATCTGCGTCGGCCTGGCGGATGTTGTCGCTGATGAGCCTGAAGACATCGACCGGCTGCTGCTTTCGCTCGCCGCCGAGATGCCGGCCTCCAAGGCAGCGGCG
Organism: Mesorhizobium sp. M0019; assembly: GCF_040323975.1. Classification (NCBI taxonomy): domain Bacteria; kingdom Pseudomonadati; phylum Pseudomonadota; class Alphaproteobacteria; order Hyphomicrobiales; family Phyllobacteriaceae; genus Mesorhizobium; species Mesorhizobium sp. M0019. Next base: position 112,837 of record NZ_JAMYVK010000004.1, read on the forward strand.
GAAGCCGCCAAGATGACGGGTGGCCAGAAGCAGACGCTCTATCGTCGGCTGCTCGACCTCAAGAATGCCGGAAGAGACGGGACCGGCGGAGACGGCGATGGCTGAACGGCCGAGCGCCAGCCGGCAAAAGGCCTACCGGCGCGGCCATCACGGCGAATGGCTGGCGGCGGCGGCGCTGATGCTGAAAGGCTACCGAATTCTGGCCCGCCGCCACCGCACCAGGTTCGGCGAGATCGACCTGATCGCGCGGCGTGGCGATCTGGTGCTGATCGTCGAGGTCAAGGCGCGCCGCACGCTGATGGAGGCAATGGAAGCCGTCGGTCGCGAATCGGAGCACCGCATCGAAGGCGCCGCCGATTTCTGGCTGTCGCGCCAATCCGACTACGGAAAATTATCGGTGCGCTTCGACATGGTGGCGGTGCTGCCGTGGCGCTGGCCGGTGCATGTCGAGAATGTGTTTTACGGGCGAAACTAGGCCATTCTCGACGTGGGGCCGTTTTGCTGCGCCTGCGGTTCAGATCATGGTTTGCCGATCTGTCAAGCATCCGCCCAGCGCTGACTGGAACAAAAGCGTTCCTGCGTTGTTCCCCAATCGTCCTGATGTTCGACGGGCTGGTTCAAATGCCGGCCAGGGCAGTCCGCGTGGCAGCTATGCGAGGACAAAGGGATGGCGAGGCAAATGGATCCCGACGATCTCAACCCGGAACGGATCGTCACCGTGTTCGGCGGAACTGGCTTTCTCGGGCGCAGGATCGTGAAGCGGCTCCTGGAAAGAGGTTTCACGGTGCGCGCCGCATCTCGCCATCCGGCTCGCGTGGCCCTGGTCTTTTCCTCGGTTACAAGGATGCCCGAAGCAGTCGAGGCGGATATATTGGATGCGTCCTCGATCGGGTCGGCCATTACCGGATCACAGGCGGTCGTGAATGCCGTCAGTCTTTACGTCGAGCAGGGCGTCCAGACCTTTGAACGCGTGCATGTGAAAGCCGCGGCCGATCTCGCTGCCGCGTCGCGCGACCGCGAGATCGACCAGTTCGTCCAGATTTCAGGGATCGGCTCCGATCCTCAATCGGATTCGAATTACATAAGGGCGCGTGGGCGCGGAGAAGGTGCCGTGGAAAGCGCATTTCCCGGCGCTTTCATTGTGCGTCCCGCCGTCATGACAGGACCTGACGACGCTTTCCTCACGACCATTGTGAGGATGATACGCCTCCTGCCGGTCTATCCGCTGTTCGGCGATGGTGGCACACGGCTTCAGCCGGTCTATGTGGCAGACGTCGCAGAAGCAGTGAGCCGGCTGATCGACGGGCGAACCCAGGGTTCATCCATATTCGAATTCGGTGGCCCGCGTATCTATACCTATAAGGAACTGCTTCGGGAGATCGCCCGACAGCTCGATACGCACGTCAAGCTGATGCCGGTGCCGTTTGCGGTATGGAACGCCTTGGCTGGCGTCGCGGAACTCCTCCCGGCTGCCCCCATAACGCGCAACCAGATCGATCTTATGCGTCAGGACAATGTGGCAGTAATCGACGCGCCTGGCCTGAAGGAACTCGACATCGAGCCGCGGGATATCGACGAGGTGATCCGTGCGATCGAACAGCGCCGTCGCGTAGGCTCGCTCTCGTCTCCGGCTTAGGACGGCCCCCTGATCCTGGCGGGAACCTATCGCCGCGCGACAGGTTGGTCGAGCTTGAAGCCAGTGAAAGAAGGAGAAGAACTATGGCCAGATGCGATCAATGCGGGAATGACTACGACAAGGCTTTCAACGTGACGATGGCCGACGAGACCTACACATTCGACAGCTTCGAATGCGCGGTCCAGAAACTTGCTCCGACGTGTCCGCATTGCGGATGCCGGATCATCGGACATGGCGTCGAACAGGATGACATCATCTACTGCTGCGCACATTGCGCCGCGGAGGAAGGCGCGAGCGCGCTGACCGATCGTGCGCCTTGACGCACCTCCTTTGGCGTCTCCAGGTCGACCATTCCGAACGACTGCGCCGGCTCATCCCATATGGCCAGTGCTGTCAGCACGACGACGACCAGCCGAGGTCAAGGCCGCCGCACGCTGATGGAGGCAATGGATGCAGTCGGCCGCGAATCGGAGCGCCGTATCGAAGGTGCTCGCGATTTCTGGCTGTCGCACCAATGGACTACGGAAAATTGTCGGTGCGCTTCGACAAAAGGCAGCGTGCGTCGTCTTGATCGCGCCAGAGCTGTCATGTTCTTGCACGTTCAAGAACCCGCGTTCGACGGTTAGACGCCGTTCCGTGGCAAGTCGGCTCCCGCTTGGACAAGTCGCTCCACGACGGCGGCCGCCTCCTCTGGAATGGCCGGTATGGTGCCCGACTTCCGCGTCGATCCGAAATCGAGGCCGGCGAAAAAGAGACCTGGAACAGCGCCGACGCCATCCTCGTGGACGGGCTGGCCGGCTGCATCGAGGGCGCCGGGGAGCCGGACCCATGAGAAATCGCCGGTGAAGCCCGTGCACCAGATCACTGATCTGATGCCGCTTGCCGTCCAGTCGAGGGAGCGGATCGGAGGATCGGGCAAGCGCGGGTCAACCGTCTCGGCCGGATCATCCTCGGCCAGTGGCGCATCGAGGCCGGCGCGCTCAATGTACCCGTCGACCAGGCGCTTGGTATTCGCGGAGACCTCGTCGGCAAATCGCATGTGGTCGTCGAGCTCGTCGCCGAAGACGAGGCTGCCATTCTCCACTCCCCTGAAGCGGCCGAGCAGCACCACGCCTTGCGCACTCAGCGATTGCAAACTGATCGTGTGCGTCGCGCCGACCAGCGCGCGGGCCTGCAGCTTGCCGGAAGGGAGGACGAGTTCCTTGCGCGGAACGTCGAGAAAACCGGACAGCGTCAGCCATTTAAGTATGTTGCCCCCGCGGTAGCGCCGCACCCAACGGCCGTTGCGGCTGGTCGCCAAAAAGACCACACGTCCTGCCAACGCCAGATCCTCGGCGATCTGGCCGCCCGACTGGCCGCTGCCGACCACCAGCACCGCGCCACTCTCGAACTCGGCCGGGTTGCGATAAGCCGAGGAATCGACTTGGCCAATTGCGGTTGGCAAATCCGCCGACCCTGCTGGCCGGACCTGCCGATTCTGGTCGCCGGTGGCGATCACCACGTTGCGCGCCAGAAATGCCCCGTCCGTCGTGGTGATGCGAAAGATCCCGTCGTCTCTCGTCAGCTCTTGCACCGGAGTTTGGGTGCTTACCGGCAGGCGGTGCCGCTCGGCATAGCCTTCGAGATACGCGACAAATTCGTGGTGGCTTATCGCGCCCCACGGCTCGGGCCCCTCGTAGGAATCACCGGGTAAGATGGAGCGAATGGTCGGCGAATTCAGTCGAAACGAGTTCCACCGCTGCGTTCGCCACGTCTCGCCGATCCGGCCTCGATCGAGCACGCGGTGGTCGCGGTCCTGCCGTTTCAAGAAGTAACTGACGCCGAGTCCCGCCGGACCGGCGCCAATAACGAGGGCGTCAAGAACTTCGCTCATGCATTCCCCCTGCCAACCATACGTCCACAAGATCGTATGGCTCGGCTTCGGGCAAGAATAGAGTTCCGGCTGGGATTGCGCTATCCGCGCCGGCTCACCCCCAGATTGCCAGCCCCGCCAGCCCGACGATGCCGACGACCAGCCGCCACCAGCCGAACAGCGCATAGCCGTGGCGCGAGACGTAGTCGAGCAGGAAGCGCACGACGATCAATGCCGTGACGAAGGCGGCGACGAAACCGACGGTGATGATGGGCAGGTCGGCGCTGCTCAGCACATTGCGATTCTTGAACAGGTCGAAGGCGAAGGCGCCGACCATCGTCGGTATGGCGAGGAAGAAGGAGAATTCCGCCGCCGCCCGTTTGTCGACCCCGAGCAGCAGCGCGCCGACGATGGTCGAACCCGAGCGCGACGTGCCGGGGATCAGCGACAAGCACTGGAACAGCCCGATCTGCAGATAAAGCCTGGTCGGGAACCGCTCGACATCGTGGTAATACGGCTTCGGCTTCATGCGATCGACCAGCAGCAGGATGACACCGCCGATGATCAGCATGATGCAGATCAGCCGCGGCGATTCGAACAGCACCGTCTTGATGAAGTCATGCGCCAGTGCGCCGATAATGGCCGCCGGCAGGAATGCGATGAGAATGCCAAGGACGAAATGCCGCGTCAGCCGATCGTAGGGTAGCTCGAGCAGCATCTTCCAGAGACGGCGGAAGTAGACGCTGAGGATCGCCAATATGGCGCCGAGCTGGATCAGGATCTCGAAGGCCTTGCCGGTCGAATGAAAGCCGAGGAAATGGCCGGCGAGAAGGATGTGACCGGTCGAAGATACCGGAATGAACTCGGTCAGGCCCTCGAGCAGGCCGAGCAGCAGCGCTTCGACGACGGTCTGGCTTTCCATGGCAACCTCGGCGTTGGAGTGAGGGCTTGAGAAAAGGGCTTGCTTGTCACGGCGCGGAACTCCCCCTATAGGTCGCAGCACCCTGACAGCCCGCTGAATCGGGCGGCCAAGACTTACCGGCGCAGCCGGCGATTTGCCAGTGCGCTCTATTATCGCGGGACCATGCTGACGCTTTTCCACCATCCGATGTTCGCCAGCTGCCGCTTCGTCCGCCTCGCCTTTGGTGAGTATGGCGAGGAACTAGCGCTGATCGAGGAGAAGCCGTGGACGCGGCGCAAGGAGTTCCTGGCGCTGAACCCGGCCGGCACGCTGCCGATCCTGCTCGCCGAAGGCGACGTGCCGATCGTCGGCGCGATGGTCATTGCCGAATATCTCGACGAGACGCGCGGCGTACTCAAGCGCGACAAGCGGCTATTCGCCGAGGATCCGATGGAGCGCGCCGAAATCCGCCGGCTGACCGACTGGTACCTCAACAAGGCGGAAAGCGAGGTTACCCGGCATCTGGTGCGCGAACGCGTTCTGAAGCCGGTCATGCCGGAAACGGCAGGCGGCGGATCGCCCGATTCGGCGGCGATCCGCGCCGCCCGCGCCAATATCCGCCAGCACATGAAATACACCAACTGGCTGGCCGGCACCCGTCATTGGCTGGCCGGCAACAAGGTCACCTATGCCGATCTCGCGGCGGCGGCAGCACTGTCGGTGCTCGACTATCTCGGCGAGATCGACTGGCGCGAACACAGCGCCGCGCGCGAATGGTATACAAGGGTGAAATCACGGCCTTCGTTCCGGCCGCTTCTGTCCGACCGGGTGCGTGGCCTGTCGCCGGTGTCACATTATGCGGACCTCGATTTCTGATACGGCAAAGCTGCGCGCGCTGATCGACCGCGAGGCGCGGAATGCCGGCTTCGACGCCGTTGCCGTCACCACGCCCGATGCGATTCCGCAGGCGCCGGAACGGCTGGCCGAATTCGTTGCCGACGGCTTTCACGGCTCGATGGGCTGGATTGCCGAAACGCTCGAGCGGCGAGGCAAACCGACGACGCTTTGGCCAGAGGTCCGCTCGATCGTCGTGCTGGCGATGAATTACGGCCCCGACCACGACCCACGCGACATCCTGGCAAAGCGCGACCGCGGCGCGATCTCGGCCTATGCGCAGAACCGCGACTATCATGACGTGATGAAAGGCCGGCTGAAGGAGATCGCCGGCAAGATCGTGGCGCGCGCCGGCGGGGACGTGAAAGTGTTTGTCGACACCGCGCCGGTGATGGAAAAGCCGCTGGCCGAGGCGGCCGGCCTCGGCTGGCAAGGCAAGCACACCAACCTGGTCAGCCGAACGCATGGCTCCTGGCTGTTCCTCGGCACCATCTTCACGACGGCCGAACTGGTGCCGGACGCGCCTGAGGACGACCATTGCGGCTCCTGCCGGGCCTGCCTCGACGTTTGCCCGACGGATGCCTTTCCGGCGCCTTACCGGCTCGATGCGCGGCGCTGCATTTCATACCTCACCATCGAGAACAAAGGACCGATCCCGCATGAGTTCCGGGAAAAGATCGGCAATCGCATCTATGGCTGCGACGACTGCCTGGCCGCCTGCCCGTGGAACAAGTTCGCCCAAGCCGCTTCGGAGGCAAAGCTTGCCGCCCGCGCGGACTTGCGCGAACCGCCGATCGCCGAGCTGCTGCGCCTCGACGACGCTGCCTTCCGCGTGCTTTTTTCGGGCTCGCCGGTCAAGCGCATCGGCCGCGCCCGTTTTATCCGCAACGTGCTGATCGCCGCCGGCAATTCCCAGGACTTGTCGCTGGCCGGCGCCGTCCGCGCGCTGCTCGACGACGCCTCGCCCCTGGTTCGCGGAGCTGCGGTATGGGCGCTGTTGCGGCTGGTGCCGAGTCGGGAGTTTGCCGAGCGTGCAGCGGCCGCATTGCAAGCAGAAGATGACGAGGCGGTGAGAGGCGAATGGCTTCTGGCCCTGCCAAAGCCGATCGAGGCACATACATGACCAAACAGCAGATTTTCATCTTCGGCGCCGGTTATTCGGGCAAGGCCTTTGCCCGCGCCAACAAGGATGCCGACACAGCGATCTTCGGTACAACACGGTCGCTGGAAAAATTCGCGGCGCTGCGGCAAGCCGGTATCGTGCCGCTGCGTTTCGATGGCACGCTGACCTCCGAAATCGGCGATGCGCTTGGGAAGACAACCCATCTCGTCGTCTCGGTCGCGCCGGACGAGGCCGGCGACCCGGTGCTGGGCGCGGCTCGCGAGGTGATCACGGCCAACATGCCGGAGCTCGAATGGATCGCCTATCTCTCGACCGTCGGCGTCTATGGCGACCATGGCGGAAATTGGGTGGACGAGGCCGCCGAATGCCGGCCAGTATCGAAGCGATCAGCGATGAGGGTTGCCGCCGAGCAGGATTGGCTGAAACTGGGCCACGACACCGGCCGGCCGGTGGCGATCCTGCGGCTTTCCGGCATTTACGGGCCGGGCCGCAACGCCCTGGTCAATCTGGAAAACGGCACCGCCCGGCGGTTGGTCAAGCCGGGCCAGGTGTTCAACCGCATCCATTGCGACGACATTGCCGGCGCGCTCTGGCATCTGGCCGAAGGCAATCGCGGCGGCATCTTCAACGTCACCGACGACCTGCCGGCGCCGCCGCAGGACGTCGTCGCCTATGCCGCCAAGTTGATGGGCATCGAGCCGCCGCCCGAAATTCCGTTCGAGACCGCCCAACTTTCGCCCATGGCGCGGTCCTTCTACGGCGAGAACAAGCGTGTCGCCAACGCGGCGATCAAGGCGGCCGGTTATGGCTTTCGCTTCCCCGACTATCGCTCGGCGCTCGATGCCATGTGGGCGAGCGGCGACTGGCGCGACGGCGAGGCGCGCAGCCCGATGAAACGGTCATGATCGATACGCTGCGCGGGGCGTGGTATGATGCGGTTCAAATCGCGGAGGGGTCCAGCTTGGGAAAGACGTTAAAGCGAGCCTTGCCGGGCAAAACACTGCTGCTGACGGCAGCTCTGGCCGTCGCCGGCCTGACGCTTGCAGCGCAGACGGCGAGCGCCGAGCAACGGGCAAAAGACCTGTTTGGCGCCAAAAAGCTGCCGGCGGTCGCAGCAGCGCAATCGATCGGCTTCTACTCCAAAGGCTGTTTTTCCGGCGGCGTCGCCCTGCCCATGGACGGCCGGCACTGGGAGGTGATGCGGCCGTCGCGCAATCGCCGCTGGGGCCATCCGGCAATGATCGCGCTGATCGAGAAACTATCGCGCGATGCTGCCGCCGACGGCTGGCCGGGTCTATTGATCGGCGACATTTCGCAGCCGCGCGGCGGGCCGATGCTGACCGGCCATGCCTCGCACCAGATCGGCCTCGACGCCGACATCTGGCTGACGCCGATGCCCGACCGCAAGCTCTCGGCCGAAGAGCGCGAAAACATCAGCGCTACCTTGATGGTCGATGAAAAAACCCATCTGGTGAAGGACGGCGTGTGGACGCCGATGCATACGCGGCTGTTGAAGCGCGCCGCGAGCTATCCCGAAGTCGAGCGCATCCTGGTCAATCCAGGGATCAAGAAGAAGCTCTGCGACACGGTCAAAGGCGACCGCGGCTGGTTGCGCAAGGTCAGGCCGTTCTGGGGCCACGACTACCACTTCCACATTCGCATCGGCTGCCAGGCTGGATCACCCGACTGCAAGGCGCAGGAAGCGACGGCGCCGGGCGATGGCTGCGACCAGGCGCTGGCCTGGTGGTTCACCGAGGGGCCGTGGCGCCCCAACAAGAACCCGGACAAGCCGAAGGCACGCGACGTGATGACGATGGCGAACCTGCCCAGACAATGCCAGTTCGTGCTCGACGCGCCGGCTCCGGCCTCGGCCGAAGCAGTCACCTACTATGGCGACGGCGTACCGATCGCGGCAGAACCCGCTCTCGCGGCAGAGTCTTCGCCGCCGCCGACGGTCGCAGCCGGCGCGGCAGCGCTTCCGGCCTTGGCGAACGCCTTTGTGGCGACCCCCGAGATCGGCATTCCGCTGCCGCGGCCACGACCGGGGCACTGATGCGGGCAGCGTGTTTGCTGTCTGCATCCGTGCATCTCCACTTCGAAAACCGATTTCCCTTTTTGCGGTCATGCGCTAGTCAACGAGAGAACGGCGATACGCGTCGGGAACGGACGAGAGCATGCCAGGCGTAAGCGACGACGACACTCTGTTGCGATTTCCGATCCTGATCGGCGACATAGGCGGCACCAATGCGCGCTTCTCGATTGTGCTCGACGCGAATTCCGAGGCCGGCGAGCCGACCATCGTCCAGACCGCCAACTTCAATACGATAGACGAGGCGATCCAGTCGGCCGTGCTCGACCGCTCGTCGGTCCGGCCGAATTCAGCAGTGCTGGCGGTAGCCGGTCCTGTCGAAAGCGACGAGATCCCGCTTACCAATTGCCCATGGATCGTCAAGCCGAGACAGATGTTCGCCAGTCTCGGTCTCAGCGACGTCGTGGTGCTCAACGACTTCGAGGCACAGGCGCTGGCTGTCGTCGCGCTCGGCGAAGAGCATATGGAAAAGATCGGCGGCGACGAGCCGGAACCGAATTCCGGGCGGGTGGTGCTCGGCCCGGGAACCGGGCTCGGTGTCGCCGGGCTGGTTTATGCGCTGCATCACTGGATACCGGTACCCGGCGAGGGCGGCCATATGGATATCGGCCCGCGCTCGCCGCGCGATTTCCAGGTGTTTCCGCATATCGAGAAGCTCGAGGGCCGCATCTCCGGCGAACAGATCCTGTCCGGACGCGGCCTGGTCAATGCCTACCGGGCGGTGGCCAAGGCGGACGGCAAGCCGTCGCCCTTTACAACGCCTGCCGAGGTCACCGCCGCGGCGCTGGCAAAGAACGATCCGGTGGCCGAAGAGGCGCTGTCGATCTTCGTCACTTGCCTGGGGCGCACCGCCGGCGATCTCGCTCTAGTGTTCATGAGCCGCGGCGGCGTGTTTCTCACCGGCGGCATCGCGCAAAAAATCCTGCCGGCACTGCGCATCGGCAATTTCCGCGCCGCCTTCGAGGATAAGGCGCCGCACAGCGCCCTGATGCGCAGCATGCCGGTCTATGTCATCACCCATCCGCTGGCGGCGCTTTTAGGGCTGGCCGCCTATGCCAGAAATCCGTCGCTGTTCGGCGTGCAGACGGCGGGGCGGCGCTGGCGGGTCTAGGATACAAGCTGCGCCGCGACGAAGTTTCGCCGTCCTCGGCCATAGGCAAGCCGCCATCGGGGCGTTAAGAGGTTGCCGAATTGCAGCCGGCCGAAGCCAAAACCACAAAGCGCTCCAACTTGACACTTCCAGCACCAACCAAAGGGAAAGCCCGGCCCAGCGAGATCGTGGCGGTGATCCGCCGCATCGTCGCCGAAAACAGCCGCGATTATCGCTGGTACTATGTTCTTGCCGTGCTGTGCCTGGTGACGATCGCGGCGACGACCGCCTTCACCGCCTGGATCATGAAGGATGTCGTCGACCAGATCTTCTATAAGCAGCGCGGCGATCTTATCGCGCTGATCAGCGTGTCGATCCTGGCCGCCTTCATGCTGCGCGGGCTGGCCAGCTACGGCCAGGCAGTGACGCTGGCCAAAATCGGCAACAATCTGGTGGCGCGCTATCAACGCCGCATCTTCGACCACCTGATGAAGCTCGGCGTCAGCTTCTTCAATGACACCCGCTCGGGCCGGCTCGCCGCGCAGATCAACGAGAACGTCAACGGCATCCGCGATCTCCTGTCGATGACCCTGACATCGCTGGCGCGCGATGCCGTATCGCTTGTCGCGCTGGTTGGCGTCATGATCTGGCAGGACCCGATGCTCTCGGCGATGTCGCTGCTGATCGGGCCGCCCTTGATCTACAGTGTCACCTATCTGATGCGCCGGGTGCGTCGCATCACCCGCGAATCGGTGCAGATCAACTCGCGGCTGATCGGCGCCATGCAGGAAGCGACGCAAGGCATCGCTATCGTCAAGGCCTTCACCCTGGAAGACGAGCTGTCGCGCCGCATCGGCGGCCTCGTCGCGGGCGCCGAGCAGCGGGCAAACAAGATCGCCCGCGTCTCGGAACGGCTGACGCCGATCTCCGAAATGCTGGCCGGCTTCGCCGTCGCCGGTGTCATCGCCTATTCCGGCTACCGGGCGACCGTCGGCGGCCAGCCGCCGGGCGCGGTGTTTGCCTTCATCACCGCCCTGCTGCTTGCCTATGACCCCGCCAGGCGGCTGGCGCGCATGCAGGTCGGCATGGAAAAGTCGCTGGTCAATGCGCGCATGATCTACGAGCTTCTCGACCTCGAGCCGCAGCAGGGTGACGTGCCGGGAGCCGCCGAGGCGAAATTCACCTCTGGCGAAGTGCGCTTCAACAACGTGTCCTTCCGCTATGTCGAAGAGGCGCCGGTCCTGCAGGATTTGAGCTTTGTCGCCGCCGCCGGCAAGGTGACCGCCATCGTCGGCGCCTCGGGCGCCGGCAAGACGACGCTGGTTGCGCTGCTGCAGCGCTTCTACGACGTCGAGTCGGGCAGCATCGAAATCGACGGCCAGGACATTTCAAAGGTCACCAAGCATTCGCTGCGCGGCTCGATCGCCTATGTTTCACAGCAGCCTTATCTGTTCGAAGGCACCATCCGCGACAACATCCGCTACGGCAGGCTGAGCGCCACGGACGCCGAGATTGAACGCGCCGCGCAACAGGCCGCGGCCGACGATTTCATCCGCCAGCAGCCGCAAGGCTACGACACGCCGGTCGGCGAGAACGGCGTGACGCTGTCGGGCGGCCAGCGCCAGCGTGTATCGATTGCACGCGCCATCGTTCGGCAGGCGCCGATCCTGCTGCTCGATGAAGCCACCTCGGCGCTCGACAACGAGGCCGAGGCCCGCGTCCAGGAAGCGCTGACCCATGTCATGGAAGGGCGCACCACCATTGTCATCGCGCACCGGCTGTCGACGGTGGTCAATGCCGACCATATCATCGTGCTGGAGCAGGGCCGGCTGGTCGAACAAGGCACGCATGCCTCGTTGATGGCTGACCCGCACAGCGTCTATGCCCGGTTCCACCGGGTGCAAGGCAGGAAGGGGCTGGGGCTTGTCGATGACGGCGAGCCAATCCAGAGTGCGGCGGAAAATGGTCGCGCGAAAATGGCGGCCGGGAGACATTCATGAGTGACACGCCGACCGTTAGTGAAATGGGCCTGGTGGTGGTGGGCGCGGCCGGCCGCATGGGCCAGGCGCTGATCCGCGCCATCCACACGATACCGGGCGCCCGCGTCGCCGGCGCGATCGAGCGGGCCGGTTCGCCCCATATCGGCAAGGACGCCGGCGAGCTGGCCGGCGTCGGCAGGCTCGAGGTGGCGATCGGCGACGATCCGCTGCCGGCCTTCGCCAAGGCCGACGGCGTGCTCGATTTCACTACGCCGGCGGCGACCGTCGAATTCGCCGGCTACGCGGCGCAGGCGCGCATCGCCCATATCATCGGCACCACCGGCTGCTCGGCCGAAGACAATGCCGGGATCGCGGCGGCGGCACGGCACGCGACGATCGTCAAGTCAGGCAATATGAGCCTCGGCGTCAATCTGCTGGCGGTGCTGGTGGAACAGGCGGCGCGCGCGCTCGATGCCGACGATTTCGACATCGAGATCCTGGAAATGCACCACCGGCACAAGGTCGATGCGCCATCGGGCACGGCGCTGCTGCTCGGCGAAGCCGCCGCTGCCGGGCGTGGCGTAGCACTTGCCGGCAACGATGTTCGCGTGCGCGACGGCCATATCGGCGTGCGCAAGGCAGGCTCGATCGGTTTCGCCAGCTTGCGCGGCGGCTCGGTGGTCGGCGACCACAGTGTGGTGCTGGCCGGTACCGGCGAGCGCATCACGCTCGCCCATCATGCCGAAGACCGGGCGATCTTCGCCCGTGGCGCGGTCAAGGCCGCCCTGTGGGCGCGCGGCAGGAAGCCGGGACTGTATTCGATGCGGGACGTGCTCGGCCTGACAAGCTGATCCACAAGATTGGCTGATCCACAAGATTTGAAGGAGCAAATATGTCGAGAACTCTCGTGCTCGTGCGCCACGGCCAGAGCGAATGGAACCTGAAGAACCTATTTACCGGCTGGCGCGACGTCGACCTGACCGAACTGGGCCATGCCGAAGCCAAGGCGGCCGGCGCCAAGCTCAGGGCGCGCGGCATGAAGTTCGACATCGCCTTCACGTCGTCGCTGATCCGGGCGCAGAAGACCTGCCAGCATATTCTCGACGCCGTTGGCCAGAGCGAGCTCGAGACCATTCGCGACCAGGCGCTGAACGAGCGCGACTATGGCGATCTCTCCGGCCTCAACAAGGATGATGCGCGCAAGAAATGGGGTGAGGAGCAGGTGCATGTCTGGCGCCGCTCCTATGACGTGCCGCCGCCCGGCGGTGAAAGCCTGAAGGACACCGGCGCGCGCGTCTGGCCCTATTACCTGCACGATCTGCAACCGCATGTGCTGCGCGGCGGCACCGTGCTGGTGGCGGCGCACGGCAATTCGCTGCGCGCGCTGATCATGGCGCTGGACGGCAAATCGGGCGAGGAGATCGTCAAGCTCGAGCTCGGCACCGGTGTGCCGATCATCTACACGCTCAACGCCGATTCCACGGTGGCGTCGAAGGAAGTGCTGGAGCATTGAGCCGGAGAAGGAACGCGGCTTTCAAAAAAGCGCGTTGACACTCATCCCTCGCCCGCTTAATGAGCGCGCACCAGCCCAGATGGCGGAATTGGTAGACGCGCACGGTTCAGGTCCGTGTTCCGCAAGGAGTGGAGGTTCGAGTCCTCTTCTGGGCACCACATTACTGGTTAGGACGGTCCGAAACAGTCCAGCCGACTAACAGAAAGCCCGGGGTTTCCGGGCTTTTTTGTTGCTGGGTGGTCCTGTGATGTCCGAGGTCGTGTGTTGGTATCCGACGCGTTTGTTGGTATCTCTGTTGGTATTGCCGTCGTATTTGCGGTGGCACGCCGCAAGGATACCAACAATGCGTCTTTCCGATGCACAATTGCGCAGCCTTAAAAAGGGTGACACCGCCCGAAAAGTCAGTGATGGCGGTGGGCTTCATGTCCTTGTCACGCCCCAAGGTGGAAAGCTCTGGCGGCTCGCGTATCGCTATGGTGGCAAGCAGAAGCTCCTAGCACTAGGCGCCTACCCCGTGGTTTCTCTATCCGATGCCCGCTCGGGGCGAGAAGCGGCGAAGCGCCTCCTAGTTGCTGGTCTCGATCCCTCTGCCGAAGCCAAGGCAGCGAAGGTGCGGCACAAAGCTTTGACAGCTGATACTTTCCAGGCGGTGGGCGAGGAATTCCTTGCGAAGGTGAAGCGGGAAGGCAAGGCAGAAGCGACGCTAACAAAGAAGAAATGGCTGATCGGCATAGCAGCCATGAGTCTTGGCAAACTGCCAATAGCTGAAATCACGGCGGCCCAAATTCTTATCCCACTTCGAAAGGTGGAAGGGGACGGCAACTATGAAACAGCAAGACGACTGCGCGCGGTTATCGGCCAAGTCTTTCGGTACGCTATTTCGACATCCAGGGTTTCAAACGATCCGACGTTCGGCCTTCGCGGCGCTCTGGTCACACCTACCGTCACTCACCGACCCGCGATTATTGAAAGAAAGAAGCTGGCCGGTTTGTTGAGGGCGCTCTGGGATTACGAGGGGACGCCTCAAACCTGTGCCGCTCTTAAGCTGATGGCGATTCTCTATCCACGACCTGGCGAACTCCGCCATGCCGAATGGTCGGAATTCGGACTCGACCAAGGAGTGTGGACGATCCCGGCCAGGCGAACGAAGATGCGCCGGGAACACCGAAAGCCACTGTCCACGCTTGCCGTCAATATTCTTCGCGATCTGCAAAACCACACAGGCAACCGGCGCCTTGCGTTTCCATCTATACGGTCACCCGAGCGGCCAATGAGTGAAAACACACTCAATGCCGCGTTGCGGCGCCTAGGCTACGCAAGCACCGAGGCCACGTCGCACGGCTTCCGGGCTACGGCCTCAACGTTGCTAAACGAAAGCGGCAAATGGCAGCCCGACGCTATTGAAGCGGAGCTAGGGCATGTCGGCGCCGACGAAGTCCGCAAGGCCTATCATCGCGCGCTATATTGGGACACTCGCGTGGAGATGACGGAGTGGTGGGCGAGCGAGATTAATCGACTTCGAGCGTTTAAGACAGTGTAAGATGGGAAAAGGCGCTGGTCTTTAACCGCTGGCTTTGCCAACATCTCGGCGGAGAGGAGTCGGGATAGGATGGCAACGATCGCACCATTATGGAGGTCTGATCCAATTCAATACATCCTGAATTGGAAGTTTCCGCAGCTAGTCGCGTTCGGCAGTAAAACGCTCGCGGATGTAATGTCTTCGAAAACGCTGGACTTAAATGCGATTGCCGACGATGCGCAGGCATATCGCAAGGAGCTGCTGAGCCAATCGCCCGACAATCTGACTGCATTGCTTGAAACAGCCAAAGCCGACGAAGCCCGCAGATATGAGGAGTTTCGCGAGAACGAGGAAAGACAGCGTAGCTTCAATCAGCCGGACGCTTCGGCAGGTTTCGATTATTGGGCAAAGATGTCGACTTGGTCGATTGACGAGGCAATTTCGCTGTCCTTCGGTAAAAATCCGAAGTGCATCAGCTGGAAGCATATTCAGTCGATAGAGAATATTTCGCCATTCGCTTCGGAATACGCGGCGAAACGCGAACTCGCCATGCGTGCGAAAGCGATGGGGCAGCTGTGGGATTCAACCGTTCCAGCTGTTTTTCTCGCGTGGGCGGAACGCATGCGTGTTTCTGTTCCGACCGAGTTGGTCGCCGCAGTTAAGGGACTGGGGATACAAATTGCCGACTGGAAAACGCTCTATGATCAAGCGAATGGGGTGGCTCAAAGCGCCCAAGCCTTGGTCACAGAAAAGCATTCGGCACTGATGGCGGCTATGGCCGACCATTCTCAATCGATCTCAAAACTCACCGAGGGCTACAGCGCGTTGTTGGCCCAGCGGGACGAATTGATCGGTCTGAAAAATGATCGGATCGAGAGTCTAACGGCAAGGCTCGTTGAGATGGAGAAGACGCTACCGAAAGCGCATCAAAAGCCGCTGGGCGCTCGCGAACGTGACAGTCTTCTTAAACTGGTAATCGGAATGGCGATCAAAGGCTATAGCTTCGATCCACGCTCGGGCCGAAGCGCGACCGCAAAAGAGATTTCGGGCGATCTGGATCTAATCGGACTAGCCATGGACGAAGACACCGTCCGCAAATATTTGACTGAAGCCAAGCAGTTGCTTCCCGGCGACGAAACCGAACGGCTCCGCTGAAACCGAATTCGGCCTCGCCTTAACCGAGTTCGGCCACGAATCGAACCGGCCCTCCTAGAACCGCCTCGTACTCAACAACACGAGGCGGCACTATGTCGAACGTCACTGAGCTTCCCGCGACCGGCTTTCTGCGGCTCGCATCTATCCTTTCCCCCAATGGCCCTATCCCGGTCAGCAAGTCCACATGGTGGGCTGGCGTCAAGGACGGGCGTTTTCCCAAACCGGTGAAGCTTGGGCCGCGCATCACGGCTTGGCGGGTCGATGACATCCGCCGCTTGATCGAGTGGAGGACGCCGTGAATGGGCAATCGGCGGCCATCGATGCGGGGCGTCAAGATGCATCGCAACTACACTGTTGAAGAGACTGCGCGCGCCACTGGTGCTTGCAAGGGCACGGTTCGGCGTTGGTTGAAGCACGGCTTACCGGCAATGACCGATCAGAAGCCGGCGCTGATTCTGGGCGGTGATCTGATCGATTTTCTGAAACGACGAACTCAGCCGCGCCAAGTTTGCCGGCCTCACGAATGCTATTGCTTCTCCTGTCGGCAGCCGAAAGCGCCAGCCTTCGCAGCGGTCGAGTTCTTGCCGCTCACGCGATCCAGCGGCAATTTGCGAGCGCTCTGCGAAAGCTGTTCTACCGTCATGCACAAGCGCGTGGCGACCGCCAAACTCGACCATCTGGTGACGCTTGTTGACGTGACGGTCATGCAGGGCCGCGAACGCTTAGCCGATAGCCGGCAACCCTGTCTGAATGATCACGTGATCAAGGAGCCTGAAGCCCATGCGTAAGCACCATCCCAAGAACGAGCGGATCAAGCGCCGCTACCTCGCCTATCTTCAGGACGCCAAGCGCCTGTCGTCGAGTAGCGCCGACCAGGCGGCCGCAGCGATCGCGATGTTCGAAGCCTCAACGCGGTGGAAGGACTTCGCCGCATTCCACATTGAACAGGCGCGCAGCTTCAAGAGTCAGCTTGCCGCCCAGACGAACGCCGAGACGGGAAAGCCTCTCGCCCATGCGACGGTTCATTCGCGGCTGATGGCGCTGAGGGCATTTTTCCGCTGGCTGTCGGGCCAGGCCGGCTATCGGAAGATCAGCTACACCGACGCAGACTACTTCAACCCGACGGCCAATGACAGCCGAATTGCTACGGCATTGCGCCAGAAGCCGGCTCCGAGCATCGAGCAGGTTCGCCATGTCCTGACCTCGATCAAGCCAGCTACCGACCTGGACCGCCGAGATCAGGCCCTAATCGCGTTTGCTTTGCTGACCGGGATGCGCGACGACGCCATAGCCTCGCTGGCACTGCGCCACATCGATATCGTTGGTCGAACGGTTTTTCAGGACGCGCGCAGCGTCCGGACTAAGAACCGCAAGACCTTTACGTCGTGGTTCTTCCCGGTTGGCGACGATATCGAGGTGATCGTTACCGACTGGATCGGTTTCTTGAAATCAGAAAAGCTCTTCGGTCCCGACGATCCCATATTTCCGGCGACGGAGATCGCGCTAGACAGCGACCGGCGATTTGCTCCGATGGGTATTGCTCGGGCATTCTGGAAAAACGCAGACGCCATCCGCCGCATATTCCGCCAGCGCTTCGAAGCCGCCGGCCTACCTTACTTCAACCCGCATTCAATTCGAACCACCTTGGCGCGGCATGGTGCCGATATCTGTCCGACTCAGGAGGTCTGGGCCGCCTGGTGCGCCAATCTCGGCCATGAGAGTGCCGCGACAACCTTTCGAAGCTACGCCACTGTTCCATTCCACCGCCAGGGCGAGATTTTCACGGCCCTTCTCAATGCCCAACGTTGCGTGCCCGATCGCAGCAGTGAACCCGATCCGGATACGGTGCGCCGGGTCCTGGAGCACCTTCGGAAAAATGCTGCATAGTCTCGAATGTCACACTTGCGACCGTGACGAGCTGATAACTCATGCCCAGTATAACAACCATGAACGCTATGCGTTTTTCCGCATCCATAAACCGTCGTCGGGTCGAACGCTGGTGGATGCACACGGCGAAAAGCTATGGTGAAAATGCCTGACTGGCTATATCCAGTGATCATGGTCGGGGGTGATTCGAATTTTGCATTTCTTCAGAAGCTTGAGCCGCAGGTTTTTCGCCTAGGGGTGCTTGCAGAGCGTTACTTCGTAGAAGACCCGAACACTTGCCAAATCAAGTTGCGCCAGCTTTCAGAACTCACTGCACAACTAACTGCGTCACGTTTTGGCCTCGTCATCGACCCGTCTGACAATTTCACCGACATCCTTCGCCGTTTGAAGTTAGAATGTAGCCTTCCGCGTGAAGCTGGTGAGCTATTTCACTCGTTGCGCATTGCTGGAAATCAGGCCGCACATGGCGGTGCAGATGACCATGCCAGCGCGCTAACTGGGCTCAAACTGGCTCGCCAGCTAGCCATTTGGTACTCCCGCACGTTCCACAACCCAGCTGGCAGATTTGGACCGTTCGTACCGCCAGCTCGGCCAGCCGATGCAAATGCTGCGGTTGTTGAAGAATTGAATCGTCTCAAGGCGGAGCTTGCTGCGACCCAGTCAGAAGCTGAACGCCTCAAATCTGAGGCATTGGCCGCTGAAGTAGAGAGGCGAACGGCAGCGGATCAAGCAACTGCAGAACGGCAGGAACGAGCAATTTGGGAGTCACTGGCCGAGGAGGCTGAGAAGGGCCGTTTTGCACTTGCCGAGCAGCTCAAAGCTGCTCTCGAAGCCTCCCACAGCATTAATGCGCCTGCGCCCGAGATCGTGGCCGAGTTGGCCAGGGATGCCGCTGACCAGATCAACCTTGACGAAGCTGATACACGGGCGCTGATTGATCAGCAGCTGCGTGAAGCCGGTTGGGAGGCTGATACTCAAGTCCTTCGTTACTCGAAGGGGAGCCGTCCGGTTAAAGGGCGCAATCGTGCGATTGCCGAATGGCCCGCAATGACTGGTCCAGCCGACTACGCTCTTTTCTGTGGCATGACGCTTGTGGGAACAATCGAAGCGAAGCGGCGCAACCGCAACGTGATGGCAGTGCTGAGACAAGCAGAGCGCTATGCTTCGGGGATCCATATGCAGGAGGCCGAATTTGCAGAAGACGGCCCTTGGTACGAGTTCAAGGCACCGTTTGCGTTTTCGACGAATGGTCGTCCCTATTTAAAGCAGGTTGAGGCTCTTTCCGGAATTTGGCGCCGAGATTTGCGCGATCCTAACAATCCTGCCGAGGTCCTTGCAGGCTGGCCCTCGCCACGCGGTATCTTGGAGAGACTGAGGGTCAATAAGGAGCAGGCGCAGAAGGAGCTTGTTGCCCAACCCTTCGACTTTGGCTTTCCTCTTCGTCACTATCAACGGAAAGCCATTGAGGCTGTGGAAAGCGGTTTGGCGGAAAATCGGCGCGCAATGCTGGTGGCGATGGCCACGGGGACCGGCAAAACCAAGCTGGCCATTGCGATGCTCTACCGCCTCATTTCCGCCAAACGGTTCCGGCGCGTCTGCTTTGTAGTCGATAGGAGCGCGCTCGGACGACAGACCAAGGACGAATTCACTACAACAAAGGTGGTGAACGGCAAGGCGTTCGCTGACATTTTTGGTCTGAAGGGCCTAGAGGATGTAACACCCGATGAGGATACGCGGGTTCACATCTGCACAATTCAGGGCTTGGTCCGGCGCGTCCTCTATTCAGAGAGCGCGGAAGATGCGCCGCCGATCGATCAGTACGATCTCATGGTCGTCGATGAATGTCATCGGGGCTATCTGCTGGACCGCGAAATGTCGGATGGTGATCTCAGCTTCCGCGATCAATCCGACTACGTCTCCAAATATCGCCGTGTTTTGGAGCATTTTGATGCGGTTAAGATAGGCCTAACGGCAACCCCTGCGCTTCATACAACCGACATTTTCGGCAAGCCCGCCTTCACCTACTCGTACCGCGAAGCCGTCATCGACGGCTTCCTCAACGATCACGAGCCGCCAATCCGGATTGCCACCAAGTTGTCCGAAGGCGGAATTCACTTCGTTCGGGAGGAAGCCGTCGATTTCATCCACCCGCCGACCGGCCAAGTTGAAACCGTCACCCTTGCCGATGAAGTCGACTTCGAGGTCGAGCAGTTCAACAAGGGGGTGGTGACCGTTCCCTTCAACCGCGCGGTTGCTCAAGAGTTGGTCAAATACATTGATCTTGGTGATCCCGATAAAACGCTGATTTTCGCAGCTTCAAAGGCGCACGCAGATATCCTCGTCAAAGAACTGCGCGACGCGTTCCGCAATGCCTATGGCCCGATGAAGGATGAAACCGTCCAGCGGCTGACGGGCGATGTCGACAAGATCGAGAGTTTGATCCTGTCATTCCGCAACGATCCACTGCCGAAAGTGGCCGTCACGGTCGACCTGCTCACAACCGGTGTTGATGTCCCGAAGATTACCAACATCGTTTTCATGCGCCGCGTGAACAGCCGCATTCTCTATGAGCAGATGCTGGGCCGCGCGACACGCCTATGTCCAGAGATCGACAAGGAGGCATTTCGCATCTTCGATGCGGTCGATCTCTACGCTCACCTCCAAGACATGACCGATATGAAGCCGGTTGCGGCGGACCCAAAATTCACCCTGACCAAGCTCTTCGAAGAGCTGGCCGGTCGCGGTGATGCGGAACACAAAAACCGCATCCGCGAACAGATCATTGTCCGCCTCCGCCGTGGCCTGAAGAAACTGGCGCCTGAAATGCGCGCAAGATTTGAAAGGGAAGCCGGCGAAACGCCCGAAGCCAGCTTAGACCGTTTCGTGCAGGGCGATCCTGTTGACCTCTCTAGATGGGCGTCCGAGCGACCAAACCTTGGTCCGATTCTCGATTGGACAAATGAGGATGGTATCCCGCGATACGTGCCGATTTCCGCACATGATGACGAGGTGACCAGCGTTACGCGCGGTTATGGCACCGCTGACAAGCCAGAGGATTTCCTCGACAAGTTTACGCAGTTTGTCCGCGAAAACGTCAACCGGATCGCCGCACTGCGCATTGTCGTCCAGCGCCCGCAAGAACTGACGCGCGAAGCGCTGCGGCAACTCCGGCTCGAACTCGACGCGGAAGGCTTCACGGACAGCAAGATCAAACGGGCCTGGGCCGATGCCAAGAATCAGGACATTGCCGCTTCGATCATCGGATACATACGCCAGGCCGCGATTGGTGACCCCCTCATTTCCTATGCGGATCGTGTTCGGCACGCTGTCGAAGCTATTCTGCGCAAGCGCGACTGGACCGATGTTCAGCGTAAATGGATCGAGCGCATTGGCCGCCAGCTCGAACTTGAAATTGTCGTCGATCGCGCAGCGTTCGATGCCGAACCTTTTGCGTCGCTTGGCGGCTGGCCACGGATCGACCGGGTCTTTAATGGCGAGCTGGAACAGGTTGTTCGCGACATCAACGAGAGCATTTGGAAAGAGGCGGGATAATGAACGGACCAAGGGCGCGTGAGACCGTCCAAAAGTTGTGGAACGCCAGCAAGAGCCTGCAGGGCGGCGGCGTCAGCTATTATGAATATGTCACAGAACTGACCTACCTCCTGCTGCTCAAGATGCTCGAAGAAGTATCGCGCGATGGCAAGAAGCTAGAAGAGCGACTGCCCGCTGATTGCCGTTGGCGCGCGCTCAAGAAGCTGGAAGGCGAAGCTCGACTGGTCCGTTATCGCGCCTTGCTGCTCGAACTTGGCACGCGGGCTGACATCAATTTCCCGCTGGTCAAACAGGTGTTCACCGATGCCAAGACATCGCTGACCAAGGCCACTGCGCTCACTTCGCTCATCACGACGATCGACAATGTCGATTGGTATGCGGCAGAAGAGGATGGCCTCGGCGACCTCTATGAAGGCCTGCTCGAACGCACAACGTCTGAACGCAAGTCGAAGGCCGGACAGTACTTCACACCGCGCCCCTTGATCGACACCATCATCGGACTGGTCCAGCCCAAGGCGGGCGAGACCATCCAAGACCCGGCAGCGGGAACCGGTGGCTTCCTGATTTCGGCGCACCGCGCGATCTTGCGCGATACGGATGAGTTGATGAAGATCAGCCCGGCCATGGGGCATTTCCAGCGCAATAACGCATACCAGGGCGCTGAGCTGATCACCGGCACGCACCGCCTCAACACGATGAATCTGCTGCTGCACGGCATCGATCAGCCCATCGACTGTATCGACGCGCTGACTTCAGATGCTGAGAAATTCGACAAGGCAGACCTGATCCTTACCAATCCGCCGTTCAACAAGTTTCCGGAACGCGTGACCCGCAGCGATTTCGTCATCACCGCCGGGGCCGCCAAAGGCCCACTACCTTTTATTGAACATGTTGTGCGCGGCCTGAAGGTTGGTGGTCGCGCCGCCATCGTCATCCCGGACAATGTGCTGTTCGAAGACAATATGGGTCGCGACCTGCGAAACTGGCTGATGGACCTTTGCGACCTGCACACCATTCTCCGCCTGCCAACGGGCATTTTCTATGCCCAGGGCGTGAAGACCAACGTCATGTTCCTCACCAAGAAATCCGAGGAGCGCATCGGCGCTACCAAACAGGTCTGGTTCTATGACCTGCGGGCGCAGATGCCCAACTTTGGCAAGACGCGGACGCTGACGGCGGATGATTTTGCGCCCTTCGTCAAGGCTTATGGCTCTGACCCTCTGGGCATCGCAAAGCGCACAGACGAGGGCGAAGCTGGACGATTCCGCGTGTACACGCGCGAGGAAATCGCCAAGCGCAATCACAACCTCGACATATCCTGGCTTCGCGAGGACGAAGAAGTTGTCGAGGAAGGCCTGACCGAACCCGATGATATTGCCGCTGCCATCCTTGGACACCTGCGAGCCGCGATGGAGGAGATCGAGGCGGTTGCCGATGAGCTAGCCGAGGCCGAGGACGTTGAGGCGTGAGCAAGAATCGTTTGGCCTATTTCAAAGCGCTCGCTCTTCCCGCTCCTTCAACCAGAACAAAAACGTCAGGCACGGCTACCGAAGAGACAAGCGCAACGACTATCGATCACCAAAGGCAGGCCCGACTGGCCGCCCTCAATCGCTCGCATGAAATCCGGCAATTCGAAATCGAGTTATACTGGAAGCGCGCCACCTATTTCTGGCTACTTCAAGCCGCCGTGTTCACCGCACTTGGCTTGATCTGGAAAAATGGCAGTCAGGGTATCCCGCACATCATACCTGTTGCGTTGGCCTCGCTTGGCTTGCTCACGTCTGCCGCAGGTTGGCTGTCGGCCCAAGGATCAAAGTTTTGGCAGGAGAATTGGGAACGCCACATCGACATGCTGGAAGATGAATTCGAGGGAAAATTGCACAAGACAGCGTGGCTCGGGCGGATGGGCGTCCGCTGGTCGGTGTCTAATATAAATGACCGGCTGATCTTGTTTTTCGTCGTCTTCTGGTTGTTGGTTTTCGCGGTCGTCTGCTTTAGTGCAGTTTCCCAGTGGAGCTTGCGCGTCGCAACATCTATGGGCGAGGCCGATTTTACGCAGCCAGCTGTGATCGGGGTTGCCGTTGCGACGGCAGGTGGATTGTTCTGGCTTTATAAGCAGAAGACTAATCTGCGAGGGTCAATCCCGGATTGGGAATCGAAGCCACAATTGCCTGAGATTCAGCCTGATCGTCCCAGGCTCCTGAAGGAAATCCATGATGCTCCATTCATCGTAAAGCGGGGGCAGGCAGAATGACCCCCGAAACTTTTGGCCGTACCATCCAGCTTTTCCTGGTCGATGGCACGCCCACCGGGCTGCGGAAAGCAACGATCCACGGCTGGACCGGCCTTACCTTCGTCGCCACTGGAAGCACCTTCGCCGCGCTCACGGCCCGGCCAGAGCTGGACCGGACTGGCATCTACATTCTCTCCGGCCCGGATGCCGAGGCCGTGGGGGGCACCCGAGCCTATATCGGGTCGGCCAACAGCGTGCTCGAACGGATCAAGCAGAGCGCCGATCAGCGTGAGTTCTGGGAGACGGCGATTGCCGTCACCACCAGCGATGATGATCTACCCAAGGGGCATGTCGAATATCTGGAAGCGCGGCAACAGGCGCGGGCGATGACTGAAGGGCCAAGCGCGTGAGCGATTTGCCGGACGGCTGGGCAGGCACAAGCCTTGGTGAAATCACGTCGCTGCGCGGGGAAAAGCTCGATCCGGCATCCATGCCGGATGCGACTTTCATCGGCCTTGAAGACATTGAGCCGCATACCTCGCGGATTCTCAAAACTGGCAAAGGCTCCGACGTCAAAAGCTCGGTCGCACGGTTTTCGGCGGGGGACGTGCTCTACAGTCGCCTGCGACCCTATTTGAACAAGGTAACCGTTCCTGATTTTGACGGGATAGCTTCCGCTGAAATTTTCGTGCTTCAGCCGACACCGGCTACCGAAGCTGAGTTCGTCCGGCGCAGTATAATGACGCGGGAATTTCTCGATTTCGCTGCGCTGCTTGACAAAGGGGACAGGCCACGCGTCAATTTCAAAGAAATTTCAGAATTTCCGGTCGCCCTTCCACCACTCCCCGAACAGCGGCGGATTGTGGCGAAGGTGGAAGGGTTGACCACGCGCACCGCTCGCGCACGCAATGAGCTTGGCCGCATCCCCACCCTCATCGCCCGCTACAAACAACGCCTCCTCGCGCTGGCCTTTTCGGGGGAACTGACGGCAGGGTGGCGAGAAGAGCATCCATCGTTGCAAACGGCGCTTGAAAAAGTACGTGCCGACCGAACAGCTGACACCCGGCTGGCCAGAAGGAATCGTCCTGCTATCCTGCCTGACAATGACATTCCCGAAACCTGGTCTTGGATTTCACCCGATGAAGTTGCTGCTGATGCGAAATACTCTATCGGCATCGGCCCATTTGGCAGCAATTTGGTGCGCACCGACTACCGTGAAAGTGGGGTCCGGCTTGTCTTCGTGAGAGATATCCGCCGGGAGAAATTTGAAGATTCAGACGCTCGCTACGTGGATAAATCCAAAGCGGCAGAACTACACCAACACATCGCTGGACCGGGCGATGTGCTGATAACAAAGATGGGAGACCCTCCGGGTGACTCGGCGCTGTTCCCGATGGGTGCGCAACCGGCAGTTATCACCGCAGATTGCATCAAACTGACCCCCCATGATGAATTGGTGACTGCCAAATATCTCAATTTCGCTATTCGATCTGAAATTGTCCAAAGCCAGTTCAAAGCCATTACGGCTGGCGTTGCGCAGCAAAAGGTCAGTCTGGATCGCTTCAGGCAATTGGCGCTGCCCATTGCGCCGTTGGAAGAACAAGTCGAAATCGTCCGCCGCATCGAGTCCGCCTTCGGCTGGCTTGACCGCATGGCCGCAGACCACGCCGCCGCCGCCCGCCTCATCCCCAAACTCGACGCCGCCATCCTTGCCAAAGCCTTCCGCGGCGCACTCGTCCCCCAGGACCCAAACGACGAACCCGCCAGCGTGCTGCTGGAGCGGATCAAGGCGGAGCGCCGGCGCAACGCGAAACTGCCACCTATCGCTGGCACCGCCGAACTCACCTTGGGACCGCTCACCGCGTCCGTAACTGGCACGGTCAGGAACGTGCCCAAGAGAGCAAGGAAAGTCTCCATGACCAAGAGCCGTCAAGACGACGACGTGAAGCTCAAGCCCTATCTCGCCTATTTGTTGAAATCCGGCCGATACAGCGGTGTGCAAGATTTGTTCCGCGCCGCCGATCTGCCGGTTGCCGATTTTTACAAGCAGCTCGCCTGGGAAATCGACGCGGGCCACATCGTCCACAGCGCCGACGAACTGAAAGCCGCCTGATGCGCCTCCTCCGCGTCTACATCGACGGCTATCGCAACCTGAAGAACGTCGAAGTCGATTTCGACCGGGATAGCTTGACCACGGTCTTGATCGGGGAGAATGGCAGCGGCAAGTCGAACCTGATCGAAGCGATTGTCGAGATTTTCCGGGCGTGGAGTCTGGGCACGCAAAAGGAACTGAGGTTTAGATACTCGATTTTCTACGTGCAGCGGGGAGTAAAAATTCAGGTTCGGTCAGACGAGGGTCTGGCGTTTGATACTGATGCAAATCCCGAACTGAAAACCCACATTCGGTTTGATCAGCATGCGACGACAAGGATGCCGGATCCCATCATCCCGGACCCGGACAAGCCGGGCGATATCGTAAGCCAATTCTTCCCTGATTTCGTGTTTGGATACTACTCCGGCAGCGGGAGACGGCTGGAGAAGCTATTCGATGAGCACCAGTCTCGCTACTATGCACGCATCAACAAGGCGCGTCCCGAGGCTGAATATGAAGAGGCGCACAAGGCGCGCAGCCTGTTCTATTGCCGCCCAGTTCACGGTGTGCTCGCCCTGCTCGCTTACTTCGCGAAGCCTGGGAAAAATGCAGACGCGAAGGCACTGCTCACAGAAAAGCTAAGCATCACCGGCTTTCACTCGGCACTCGCCCTTATAAAGGAACCCTCTTGGTTTTCCGGAAGCAAAGTTGCAGCTGTCCGCGAAACCAGCAATCTATGGGGTGCGCACGGTCCGGCGGGCGACTGCGTCCGCGCGTTGCGCGATACTGCCTTCCATCCGCTCGAACTCGAAGGCTCGGTGGTCGATGACTACCGGCGCAAGGCGAGCAAGGAGGCCCAGCTTGCCTGCTTTCTGCGCGACGATAACGCGCTAAAGAAATTTGCATCCAATTATAAGTCTGACCAAGACATGTTCACCGCGCTCGAAGCTGCCGACATTTCCGACCTGCTCCGCGAGATGATCGTCTGGGTCACGCGTAAGAATGACGAGAGCGGCGACATCAGCTTCAGTGACCTTTCCGATGGCGAGCGGCAATTGCTGATGGTCCTCGGCCTGATTCG
Source organism: Mesorhizobium sp. M0019 (assembly GCF_040323975.1). NCBI lineage: Bacteria > Pseudomonadati > Pseudomonadota > Alphaproteobacteria > Hyphomicrobiales > Phyllobacteriaceae > Mesorhizobium > Mesorhizobium sp. M0019. Next base: position 139,433 of record NZ_JAMYVK010000004.1, read on the forward strand.
CGTCTCACGCGGCAAGGAGGCGCTGTTCCTGCTCGACGAACCCGACACCCATCTCAACCCCGCGTGGCAGCTCACCTACCTCGACCTGATCCGCGAATGGACCGAAGTCGCGGCAGATGAAGGCAAGTGCCAGATCATCATGACGACCCACAACCCCCTGACCATCGCGGCGCTGGAGGCGAAGGAAGTGCGGGTGATGTCTAGCGACGACGAGGGCAATGTCTCGGTCGCGCCGCCGCGCATAGATCCTAAGGGCTTGGGCTTCGCGGGCGTGCTGACAGATATCTTCGGCCTGTCATCGTCTTTGGACAAGCCTACACAGGAGCTCATAGACAAGCGCAACAAGCTCGCTTCGAAGGAGGAGCTAACCCCCGCAATGGCCAAGGAGTTTGAAGACATTAAGAATGAGCTCCGTCACCTTGGTTTCCTATATGAAGAGCGGGATAGGCTCTACAGCGAGTTTTTGAGACAACTGGACCGAGTTGAACTTGCGGATGTCGAACCGCTGACGCCCGACGAACTGCGTGAGAGAGAGGCGGAGTCGCGCGAAATCGTGGAAAGGCTGCTCAAAAGGCAATGATCTACGTTCATCGTGACCTAACCAAGAAGATACCAGCTGAAAAGCTTGCCCGCCTCAAAGCGCTGTCCGAAGAGCTTGAACAGATTGAGGGAAAGGCTGAGCGGAAGGCCTTCATTGATGCCAATTCCGCCGCCTGGTCGGATGTCCGCGATGAACTGGCTGCTATGTCATTTCGAAAATGCTGGTATACCGAGTCTCGCGAGGCTGTTTCCCGTTACCAGACCGACCATTTTCGTCCGCATGGCAGAGTCAAGCAGGCGGAAAAGGAGTTTGCGGAAGGTTATTGCTGGCTAGCGTTTGATGTCGAGAATTTTCGGATCATCGGCGTCCTAGCTAACACGCTGAACAAGGAATATTCTGAGGAGACGGTTGGGAAGGGGATTTGGTTCCCCCTAGCTGATCCCGCGACGCGGGCGATACTAGCCAATAAATCTATTGCTGGCGAAACGCCGCTATTGCTTGACCCGACTGATTTGGATGATCCCCAAAAGATAGAGTTCAATGATAATGGGGAAGCACATCCGGCAGCTCACTTGGACGACGATGCCAAGGCGGTGATTGATCTGGCAATTGTGCGCATGGGCATCAGACAGGAAATGCTGAATGAGGAGCGTCGGAAGAAGTGGAGGGAATGTTCGCGAACAATCGACAAGTATGATCGATTCATCCGCAAACCTAAGGGGCAGCGGTCAGCCGAAGAGAGCGAGACGATTGATGAACTGGCACAAGAGTTAATCACGATGGCATCGGCAGAAAGCGAATTCAGTGCAACGGCTCGCTGCTGCCTTCAAAGCCGACGGCTAAGCATGTTTATTGTTCGGGATGAGTTGAACCCGCTAAAGCTGGCATAACGCAGACTGTCTTGCAGTACGAGCTCATTCAGGACTCGCGTTGATCCTCAACGCTCGCTTGCCTTTCCGCTTCCATACAGCAGCGCCTGTTCGCGATCCTCGCCCCGCAGCTTGGCCGCGACGGTGAGGAACGCGCCGTAGAGCGTGGCGCGATCAGCGTCGGCGAGTTCGGCCAGCCCGGCCTTTACGACCAGGCCGCCGAGCTCGATCAGTTGCCGCGTGCGTTCACGGCGTTTGATCTGCCATTCGCGCATGTCGGTTCGCGCCTCAAGCCGAAATGATTTCGAGTGTCAACGCCGGAGCGGGGGGTGATCTGAGGCGGCGATCTTGAGGTTTGCGATCAGCCTTTTCGGTTGGCCGGATGAGTGTCGCCTTGGATGAATGGGATTCCCTCTTGGACTGCCTGAGCCGACAGTTGCCGCCAAGTTTGTTGGTATTTTTGTTGGTATTCGGTCCTTTAGAATTGTTAAAGAGCATATAGAGCAAATAGTTATCCACGCAGTTCGGCGCCTCTTCTGGCACCAAATTCCCGCTTCGAACCGATTGATGCGGTTTCAGAGACCCAAGAAAAAGCCCGGTTTGCCGGGCTTTTTCTTGATCCAATGCTCTAGGCTGCCCTACCGTCAGCCATGGCATCCACAAGATATCTAACAATTATCCGTCCGGGTTAGGCAGCGATCTGTCGTTGCGACAGCGCAGCAGCGGAAGGACTTGGCCCGAGATCACTCTGGTGATCTTCTGTTGCTTGGCGTTGGTTACGACGTTCATGCACGCACATCCGTAGCCGTGGCCCGAACCAGGCACATTGGTCTCGACGAATTGCCGCTCGTCAAAGGCCGGCACATTGTCGATGCCTTTGGGATCCGGGCGTCCCTGCATCTGGATCCACCAATCCCCGTCACTGTCGGTCAGGACGAGGTTGCCGGGTGTCGGGCTGGAGTACCAGCCACAACGGCGCTCGGCATAGGCGGCGGCAGACAAGGACATGATGGTCAGGCAGAAACAGATTGCGAACAATGGGCGCATGAGAATCTTCATCTCCCTTGAGCAAAGCAGGCAATGCCGCCGATAATCTGCGTTGACGCCGGTCACGAGGCGGCATGATTTTGTAAGCCTTATGGCCTCAACTTCGTGTCCACATTTTCTTCAATCAATCCGCAATGAAGCGTCACAGGCTTCCTTTGGGCATCGCTTAGTGGACCGTCGATGAAATCGCACTTGAGCAGATTGTCCGGGCTGCTCTTGCGCGCCGACGCAACGTTGACGTTCACCTCGGGAGGGCCGGCAAGCCACTCGAGACGCTTCGTGTCGACCTTTGTGCCGCTGATGTGAGCGTGGCCCGCTGTGCCCGCTATCTCGACCACTTCGTCCTGCGGCGCGAGATCGATCTGACCGACTTCGTTGGCATGCTTCTCGGCGCTCCGCTTCGGGTCACCGTAATAGGAGGCGAAGACAACGATCCCCTCCTTTTCAGCCGCGAGCTTGGCAGCTGCCTTTTTGGAAAGCGTGACGTTGACGTCGAAGCTCATGTCAGTCTGGGCTGTTGCCGGCACGACACATGCCAACAGTACAGATGCCGCAATCGTCATTGCGAGTGACGATTTATAGGGTTTCACGATCCACCTCCTTCAAGTCCCTCACGCAATGATGATGCCCTCGCATCCTTTCATGTCTGGCGGCGACGTCACGCTCGCCGCCGGCTTCATCGTGATCCGATCAGCTGTGGCATGTGTCAGTTCGCGGCCGGAACAGGGCAGCTCATGTCGCCTTCCTGGCATTTCAGATAGCCTTCGAAACCTTTGACACGGGATTGCGTCAGGCCGTCCATGCACTGCGCGATAAGCATTGGCATCATGCTTCCTCCGGCCGCGCCTGCGGTCTGGAAACTGCATTCCGCGTCGCGAAACTTGCCCCAATCCCGCTGTGCCTGAACAAGAAGCTTCTTGGTATCCGCATCGTCCTTCAGGCGGGCTTCGATCTGCTTGTAAAGCTCATTGAGCTTCTTGTCGGATTTCTGGAACTCGGCACCGAAGCACTGGTTCATGGTGGCCTGATCCTTGGCCTCGGCGCACTTGTCCTTGGCAAGGGCGAATGTCGGCGCAGCCAGAACCACGGCAGCAGTCAGTATCGCGATTTTCATCGATTTCCCTTTCCGGTTGCAGTCAAGCTCTTAAGTTGCTCAGCCCCGCCCTATGTTCTCGTCAGCTGTCCGTTATTGCCACGATCGGCCCATGGCCTGATTATCTGGTTTTCATTGGATCAGCTTTGCCACCTTCGGCGACCGTGACGTTGCCGACCTTTCCTGAGCCGGTCAGCGTGCCGCCCTCCTTGACCATGACTTTGCCGGAGACCTCTCCGTCAACGACAAGCAGTCCCGAGACGGAAACGTCACCAGTCAACAATCCGGTCACGCGCAACTCCGCCCCAGACGCCACTTCGGTCATGCCCGAATATTTGTTCTTTCCGCTCAGCGTCAGCTTGCCACCGGCGACAACGAGGCCGCCGCTGTCGCCGGCGTCATCATAGTTCGCGATGGTTCCATCAAATTGCCCGTCGGCTTCTGTCAGGATCAGTCTGCCCGCACCCAGATAGACCTCGCCTTTACCGCCAAGGGTGCGAATGGCCGTATCGTTCATGGAGTGCGCCACTCCCCAGGGCTTCAGGTAGTTTCCTTTCTGATCAATGTTGAGCACACCGTCGACCATGACGCGCGAGGAATGCTCGATGCTGCCCGGCCCGGCCAGAGTAAGATACCCATCGGCCGCGATATGGGTTGTGCCGGTGTAGGTATTGGCCCCGGTCATACGCACGTCCGCATCCTTCTCGATCGTGAAGTCGCCGGCGCCGGAGATGATGCCGGCCAGTCCGAGCCATCCTTTGCTTCCAGCATCGCTGGTCGCGCGATTCAGCTGCACTTGATCCTCGGCAGCCGCGTCTGTGGTAAAGTTAGCAGCGCTGACAAAATAGGGTGAATATGCGGTCGTCTTGTTCTCCAGATCATACATTACGGAATTTGACTGGAAGAAGGGTAGCCCGACAACAACTCCATTGCCCCCCTCCTCATCGCTTTGTCGATCCATAACGACATCGCTGTATTCCTTGTTGTTGAAACTATCTTCAAATCCCAAAATCTTAAAATCGACTACCGTATAATCATATTCATCAAGATGAAATCCTTTCGAGCGAAGCTTATTAAAAAAGCCTTCTGTGGTGATACCGAGAAAGGTCGACGATCCAGTATCCAATAAAACAGGTCCACTGAAATCAACCGATTGCTTCTTTCCCTTATAGTCAAAAGAAATTGTATAATGGTAAGACCCTTCGTAGTGATTGGATGCGTTCGCGCCTGATCGCGGGAATCGTCTCTGGCGGAATTCATAATCCAGTTCGCCCCAGGGCATCAGGGCCGTAAACTGGGATCTCAGACTGGGGGACAAATTCAGCGTCAGGCAGGGAGCGCAGCCCGGTGTCGTCTTCTTTCCAAGATTTGCATTGGCCGAGACCACATAGCCGCTTTGTGTCTGACTGGCGGGAGCGGCGGCCTCGTCCCCCTCATCGAGAAAATCGCCGGCTCCAAAGACACCGTAAAACGTCGTCGAACCACCGGGTTCGCCATTCTGCATGCTCTTGCGCGCATTAAGATCCGCATAGACCGGCGTATCGCCGCGGTGGCCAACGGGCTTTTGCGTCAATTTCATATCCTTGAGATAGCCGAAACCCTTGGTGAAGACGTAATCCACCACCCGACCGGCGCCATAGCCACCGTCGAAGGTTACGACAGGCTGCGAGGGATCATCCGGATCGTAATAGGACAGGCTGTCGAACCGGACCTGCTGTACCCAATCTCCATAGGTGCCGTCTCCATAGGCGTACATTTCGGGCTTGCTGCCGTGCACCGGCTCTACGCCAGGGACACTCGAATCGATCTCGGCGTTGAACTCATCCGACCCCGTGTCGAATTCGAACAGACGAGGCTTGGCACCATTGATGCCCAACGCAATCCCGAGATTGTGATAAACGACGTCAGCGCTTCCGTGGCCCCTAACATGTTGCAATGGAATAGGTATCGGGTCGGCAGCCTGGGCAAGGCCGGCCTGGCCGTTCTCATCGGCCACGGCAGGTACGGCATGTGATGTGTTCGCTGCCGGAACGGGGCAACTCGCATCGCCTTCCCTGCATTTCAGGTAACCCTCGAAATCTTTGACACGGGATTGCGTCAGGCTGTCCATGCACTCCGCGATGAGCATTGGCATCACGCTTCCTCCAGCCGCTCCCGCGGTCTGGAAACTGCACTCGGCGTCGCGAAATTTGACCCAATCCCGCTGTGCTTGAACGAGAAGCGTCCTGGTATCCGCGTCGTCGTTCAGGCGGGTTTCGATCTGCTGGTAAAGCTCGTTGAGCTTCTTGTCGGATTTCTTGGACGCGGCATCGGCGCACTCGTTCGGGTCGGCCTGGTCCTTGGCGGCGTCGTAGCATTTGTCCTGGGCAAATGCGAAAGCCGGCATGGCCAGAACGATGGCAGCGGTCAGCATCGCGGTTTTCATCGATTGTCCTCGGTCTGGAACTGCCGGCATGGTCGCCGCTAGTTGGCATCGTCATCGTCCGATCCGTCAGCGTCGTTACTGTCATCCGACGCATCGTCATTACTGTCGGTGCTGTTTTCGTCTTCACCATCTGCCGACGGGTCGTCATCGTCATTCTGATCGCTGGAATCGTCCTGATCATCGGAATCATTGTTGTCAGTGCTGTCATCCGACGCATCGTCATCCGTGCTATCGTCGTCGGTGTCGGTGCTGTTCTTGTCATCATCACCGTCCGTTGAGTTTTCATCGTCGTTCTGATCGCTCGAATCGTCCTGATCGGAACTGTTGTCGTCGGCACTGTCGGCCGGGCTATTGTCGTCAGTGTCGGTGCTGGTATCGTCGTCAGCATCGGGAGAAGACACATTTGCGTCCGGATTGGCGTCGCCAGGCTGCGAGTCGTCCTCGCGATAGCTCGTGTCATTGAGGCCCGTCTCCATCTCGTCGTCATACTCATCGACGATCTGCGTCCACTCCTCTCGATTGTCGACGCTCGTCCATTGCGAGATATTGTTCACCGAGATGTTGGTGTTGAAGTTGTTGACGGTGATGTTGGTGTTGACCTCGACGACATCTGTGACTTCTGTCCCGCGGTTCACGCCAAACAGGAAACTGGTGGCACTCACGGCAAGGGCGGCCCAAACGAGTATGTCGACGTCGCCCGGCGCCGAAATCGGTTGATGCCGCACTGTGGCAAGCACGTCACCCGGTCGGATACCTTGCCGCGCGGCAATGCCATGGGGTGCAACAGCCAGGACATACACGCCGCGAAGTTTTGGCGGGATCTGGTAGCGGTGCCGAGAGGCGTGATTGATCGGTATCAGAACCGCATCAAGAGCCCGGGAGACGTAGGGTTTCGGCAGATCATACTTGCTCGCATGCGCAATATTGATCGTTTGCGCGACGGCTACGCTTACGACGGCCGTCATTTTCACTGACGTTGCCAATGCACGGGCGAACTGTACGATCAGTCTGGATTTTCGAAGACTTCGCATTTTCCACATCCTGCAGCTGATGAACCTATGTCCCAGATGCCCGGCGCCCGGAGCGCTCCCCCGCTAGTTGTTCTCCTCCTGCACCAACGGCGTGCGCGGCAATCTCCAGCAATCATCACCGTCATTCCGTAACTGTCTCGGCAAAACACTTTGCCAGGTCTTGCGGCGCTCCGAGCTTCTTCGCCCAGGATACCAGTTCAGGTTTCTCCGACGGCTCGGCATAGCCGCCCCATACGTCGCGAAACTGCTTCTTTCCGTCGACTGTCTGGAAGAACATCATGCCGTCGTCGCTCACCGGCGTGGAGACGTAGGCGGCGCTCCAGCTGCCGCTCTCCATGATCGTGAAGAACTTTGCCTGAGCGGGCTTGAACTTATTGGTCATCGCCGAGACGACGAGAGGGGCATATTCCTGCTTGCGCGCCTTCGTCACTTCGACCTTTATACCGTCACAGGCGTTATTCGCAGCGAAAGCGGACGTCAGCGTCATTCCCAGCCCCGTGAGGCCGACCATGACGATTTTGACACGTCGCCGGACCAGGCCGCTGAATTCAGACATGATTGGCTTCCTCCTTGTTCGCCCCCCCGAGTCCCTTAATCGGAATCGTCATCGTTCGATGAACTGTCATCGTCCGGTGTATCGACCTCGCAGCCGATGCCGCGGCAGCCTTGGTAGTTGCCTTGCGTATCGAAGTTGGGATTGCCTTCTCTGTCGTACTGCGGTCTGTCGTCGATACTTTGATCCCCGTCATCAGGATCGTCGACTTTACATCCGAGCCCATGGCAGCCGATGTAACGGCCCCTGGTATCGAAGTTGGGATTGCCGTTCCTGTCGAACTGCGGCCGGTCGTCTATCTTCCGGCTCCCTTTATGGGACCGATCAACCAGGCAGCCCTTTCCGCGACAACCATCGTAGTCGTCGGTGGTACAACCGACGATCGCCATCAAAGCAGTGGCCAAGGCCGCACAGATTACGAGTTTCATGATTCATTCCTCCGACTGGCTGGCGGCGGACATCGTCCATATCGGAAGGCCATTGCAGGCGGCGATCCCCGCTTTTGCCGCGAAGGCTGGCGCCAATCGGAGGAGGGCAAAGCTTCGCCGGCCATCAAACGAGAGCCAGGCTGTGGTCGATGCATTCGACGACTTAGCCGACGGTTGCCGTAATCTCTTACGTGGGAGGGAACGCTCCCAGCGGGGGCCCCGCATTAGCGAGTGTCAATATTCCTCTCCATGCTTAGTGCCCCGTCCGCCCAAGCATGTTTCAACGATCCGCTGACGCGGCTGTGCTTCCAAGAAATGCATCCGAGTCAGCCTATGACAAGGACAAATCCCAATATCGCAGGATTGAATTTTGCAAATGCTTAATAATTCGGAATCAGCACGGGCTATCTTAGCAGATACTGAAATGTGATCAGTAGCAAGATTCCGGAATGCTTCCTTAGTTTTGTTCTCATTAAGCCGAGTTCGTACAAGTAATATTCTATGTTGTTGTGAATTTTGCGCCAACTCTACAAAAAATGCGCGACGATACCACATCTTATACGAATCGCCCTAATCGCGATCTATTGTGGTATTTTTTCGAACCCAGCCAACCGTTGCGAGGGCCGAAAGAAACGCGCCCCTTTGCCCGACTTTTCAACGCTGCGGCGTGCCAAATAGGGGCGCAGTGGGGGCGCCGCGGCCGCGTCGTGGGCATCTTCCCAGTCGGATTGTCATCGGGTAGCGTGCAGGGGCGGCACGTGAAGGCGCTCTCTTTGGCGAATGCACTGCTGCACCTTCAGCAGTTGCCCGTCAGAAGATGGGGCTGGTGTCACAACCAGGTGCTTGCCGCGACAGATTGTTCCCGTCGCGGTTCATTTCAGCACCGAAGCGAGGGGGAAGAGATGCACAACCGATTTCGGCAGTGCCTGCGGAAAGTGTCGCTGGCGGCATTGACGATGCTGGCGCTAAACATCCCGGTCCACGCGGCTGACCTCGTCATTGCAATGCCGAACTGGCCGTCGGGCCAGGCGACGGCAAATATCCTCAAGGTCAGCCTGAAGGAAAATTTCGGGCTCGATGCCGACGTGCGCGAGATGGGGACGCTTATTGCCTTTGCCGGTCTCAATTCTGGTGAGGTGGATATTCATCCCGAAATCTGGCTGCCCAATCTGGATAATCTGGTGAAGAAGTATGTGGACGGGGCCGGCACCGTGGCCATCAGCCCCATTGGAGTGCCGGCCTGGCAAGGCATTTGCGCGACGCGTGAAGCAGCCGACAAATTTGGAATTCACGATGTTTCGGATCTCAGCGATACGAAGAAAACGGCCGCGTTGGATACCGATGGCGACGGACGCGGCGAACTCTGGATCGGCGCTGAGGGTTGGTCCTCAACCGCTATCGAGCGCGTCCGCGCCAACAGCTATGGTTATGCCAAGACAATGACCTTGTTGGAGACGCCCGAGGATGCCGGAATGGCGGCTGTCGATGCCGCGGTCGCCACGGATCATCCGATGGTGTTTGCCTGCTACGCGCCGCACCACGTCTTTGAGTTGCACGACATTGTCCGGCTTACCGAGCCGCCCTTTGATCCGGCAAAGTGGAAGATCGTACTGCCGTCAGAGGACCCGCTCTGGGTCTCGAAGTCCAGCGCGCCGGTATCATGGGATACCGCACATTTCCATATCGCCTACGCCACCTCGCTGCGCAAAAAATATCCGAAGGTGGTGGCGTTCCTGGAACGGGTCGAGCTGAAGCCCGAGGAAATCACCAAGATGAGTTATGCGCTCCAGGTAGAGCGTCAGGATCCTTACGAATACGCCAAACAATGGGTTGCCGCACAAGGCGCACGGGTGCACGGGTGGGCAAATCCATGAGCGGAAATCCTATGTTCGCGGAACGCGGCACCGTCCGGCGGCGCTCCCTCACGGCAGTCGTCGCCGCGGCGTTCGGTCTTGTCGCGGTGGCGGCGCTGGCTGAGGGAACACAGGTTTTCGACCCGAAAAGCCACAAATGGGTGGACTACGATCGCACCAAGGCGCGCAAATACTACGCCGCGCATAATGAGGTGCCCGAGGCATTTCGTCCGCAGATGGTCAAATTCCGCACCGCGGAAGTGCCAGGCACGATCATTATCGATGGCAATCAGCACTTTCTCTATCTTGTGCAGCCGGGTCAGCGGGCCATGCGCTACGGCATCGGCGTGGGCCGGGAAGGGTTTGGATGGGCCGGCATCGTGCGCGTCGGCCGCATGGCGGAGTGGCCGACCTGGACACCTCCGGCCGAAATGGTCGCTCGCGATCCGAAGGCGGTGAAATACGCCGGAGGCATGGAGGGAGGGCCCGACAACCCGCTCGGCGCAAGGGCGCTCTATCTCTATGAGCGCGACCAGGACACGATCTACCGGATACACGGCACCCCGGAGCCTTGGACGATCGGGCTCGACGCGTCATCGGGGTGCATCCGTATGAGGAACGACGACATCGTCGATCTCGCATCCCGCGTCAAGGTTGGGGCCAAGGTCATCGTTCTCATGCAGGGGGCGGCACTTTACAAGGGTGTGTGAAGCGGCATTCGGAGAGGGACAAGCAATGTCGGGAAAAAATGCAGTGAGAACTTCGATCCGGGGGACAGCAATCGGATTCCTGGCTGGAGCCGTTAGCGCTTGTGTCAGCACGCCACCGCCGCCGCCTCAGGACCAGATGTCCAGGACGAAGGTCGAGACGGCCCCGGCGGACCTTCAACTGCTTTGCGCCAATGCGGTCGCCAAGGCGAGCGGTGTCGACAGCACGAAGATACTTCCGGTTTCATCGAGCAAGCTCGATTCCAAGACCTATCAGGTCGAACTCGATGCCAGTGGCAAGAAGACAAGCTGCCTCGTGGATACCGACGGCAACGTCAAATCGGTTGAGCCCGTCTGATCCGCTCTGGTCGACGAATTCGCAACCAACCTGACGATGCGCCCTGGCTGCAGACATGACGATGTTTGGGGCGGCCAGCCGCGATGAGCGGTTTGGAGAGCCTGGCAAACCGCGCGCCTGCCTCACCCCAGCCCGATCCGCTTGGCGCCTTGCCGGAACAGTGCCTCGGCGTCCGGCTCGAAGCGGAACGTGCCGATGAAATCGTCGGCGCAGTAGTTCGGCAGCATCTTGCGCAGCGCAGCGGCGAAACTTCGTGCCTCGTCCAGCCGCCCCGCCAGCGCAAGGCAATGCGCGGCAATCGCGAGGATGATGGCGTGGGCGTTGGGACGCGCGGCTGCTTTCAGCGCCCATTCGGCGGCTTCGTCGAACTGGCCGAGCCGGACATGCGACATCGCCCTGGCGCCCAACATACCGAACAGCAGCGGATCGAAGGGGCTCAGATGCCTGGAATGGTCGGATGAGCCGATCGCAGCCTGCGGGTCGCCGGACTGCGAATGGACGAAAGATAGCGCATAGTGGCCGAGCGCGAAATTCGGGCTGAGGTCTACGGCGCGTTCCAGCTCGATGAGGGAGCCGTCCTGCTCGCCGCGCAGCCACAGCGCCCGCCCCATGGCCCAGTGAGCGGCCGGATTGTGATCGTCGACGAGCAGGCCCTGGCCGGCTGCCTCGAAGGCCAGGGCGCTTTCGTGGTCGCGGTCGCCCCAGCGCTGGAAGGCATTTTGCCAATGGGTGAAGGAAAGGCCGGCATAGGCGCGGGCGAACGTCGGATCGAGCTTCAAGGCTATGTCGAAGAAATGCCGGGCCTGCTCGTTTTCCGCGCGGGTGAAGCGATACATGTGCCAGAGACCGCGGTGGTAGGCTTCCCAGGCGTTCAGCGAATTGGGCGCCTTCAACATGGCGCGGTTGCGCTCGCCCGTCTCGATCTCGGCCGAGATCGACGAGACGATGCTGTTGCCGATGTCGTCGAGCACGGCAAAGATGTCGTTCGGCTTGCGCTCGAACGTCTCGGCCCAGACGATCCTGGCCGTGCGCACTTCGACCAGCTCGACCGCGACGGTGACGCGGCCGGCCTGGCTGCGTACCGTGCCGGTGGCGACATAATCGACATTGAGCCGACGGCCGGCATCCTCCGGCCCAATGTTTTTTTCGGCGAGCGCAAACACCGAACCGCGCGCGATGACGAAGAAATCCCTGAGCTTGGCCAGGCGGGTGATGATATCGTGGGTCAGGCCATCGGCGATGCCTCCGCGTGGGCCGCCGTCAGCCGTCTCTTCGGCAAACGGCATCACCGCAAGCGAAGCCTTCTGCGATGCAGCAGTGTCGGAATTGGGAAGCACAATTGACGCGTGAGGGGCCGCGGGTACGAGTGACGGTCGCGCCCAGAACGTAGCGGCAGGTCGTTCGTTGCGGATCGTGCGCCATGCCTCACGAACGGGTCCGAAATCCAGATCCTCCGAAGCAAACAGCTGCGCTGCGGAAGCGAGATGTTCCTCGCACGCGTCAAACTGGCCGCGCTGCGCCAGCCCTTTCAGAAGAGCCACATGCGCGCGCCCGTCGAACGGAGCGAGTTCCAGCCATTTGTCCAGATGCGAAGACATTCTGTCGGCATCCACCGGAAGCTTGTTGACGAGATGTTCCAGGATTGCGGCGTGCCAAGAGCCGAAGCGGCGGCGCTGAGCGATCAGCCAGCTGTTGAAATGCGGGCTGCGGTCGATCTCCAGCCCATCGAGAAAGTCGCCGGCGAACATTCCGGAAAGAGCCTGCAGCCGCTCTAGACCGAGCGTCTCAACGCCCTTGGCGGCGGCCGAGGCTATGTCGACAGCGTCGACGGAAGCACCTCTCAGATCAAGCGCGATCGTGTCGCCTGGTGTCTCGACCCTGCGATGATGCGGTTCATCGAGGATGCCTCTAAGCTTGCTCAGGCACCAGCGAAGCTCGCCGCGTGGGTCGTTCGGCACATCCCACAAAAGCTCGCAGAGGCGGCTGCGGCCGACCGGATGCGGCGCCAGCGCCAGATAGGCGAGCAGCGCACACAGCTTGCGCGATTTTGGGAGCTGGATGATGATGCCGTTGCGTGCGATCGTCAGCGGTCCGAGCAGACGCACGGAAAAGCCGGCCACCTCGCCGTGGAGGCTCGATCGGGCGGATTCCACGTAAGTTTCCACGCCTGCTCCCACGCTGGCCAGTCGGCCTTTGTTTTATCACCAAACGCGACACGGTGCATCCGGCAGCGAATTCCCGCTCCGGATGCTGGCATTGCCGGAGGCAAATGTAGCGCGGCAAGGTCTCGAAACCTCGCCGCCCAAGCCACCGGTCTGTAACCGGCCCGTGACGACAAGAGACACCGACAAGGCGAGGAGATCGACATGTTGCATCAACAGAAAATCAGAACCACCGCCGGGCGCGGCCGCCTGTTCGACAGCGTTCTCGACACGGTCGGCGATACGCCGGTGATCCGCATCAATAATCTCGGACCGGACCATGCCACGATCTACGTGAAGGCCGAGTTCTTCAATCCCGCCGCCTCGGTGAAGGACCGGCTGGCGCTCAACATCATCGAGGAAGGCGAGCGCAGCGGCGCTCTAAAGCCTGGCCAGACCGTGGTCGAGGCGACCAGCGGCAACACCGGCATCGGACTTGCCATGGTTTGCGCCCAGAAGGGCTATCCGCTGGTGGTGACGATGGCCGACAGTTTTTCCATCGAACGCCGCAAGCTGATGCGCATGCTGGGCGCCAAGGTGGTGCTGACGCCGCGCGCCCAGAAGGGTTTCGGCATGTACAAGAAGGCGGTGGAGCTCGCCGAAGCCAATGGCTGGTTCCTGGCCCGCCAGTTCGAAACCAAGGCCAACGCCGCCATTCACGAAGCGACGACGGCGCGCGAGATCATCAACGATTTCGCCGGCTCGCGGCTCGACTGCTTCGTCACCGGCTACGGCACGGGCGGCACCGTCGCCGGCGTCGGACGCGTGCTGCGCCGCGAGCGGCCGGAGACCCGGATCGTGCTCGCCGAACCGGCCAATGCGCAGCTTATCGGCAGCGGCAAGTCGCAGCAGCGCGGCACCGGCGGCGCGCCTGCGGCCAGCCATCCGGCGTTCGAGCCGCATCCGATCCAGGGCTGGACGCCCGACTTCATTCCGGACGTGCTGCAGGAGGCGATAGACGCAAGCCTCTATGACGAGGTGGTGCCGATTGCCGGGCCCGAGGGCATGAAATGGGCCAAGGCGCTGGCGCAGAAGGAAGGGATTTTCACCGGCATCTCCGGCGGAGCGACCTTCGCGGTGGCGCGGCAGATCGCGGAAAAGGCGGCACCCGGCTCGGTGATCCTGTGCATGCTGCCCGATACTGGCGAACGCTACATGACGACACCGCTGTTCGACGGCATCGAGGCGGAGATGGACGCCGAGGAGACCGCGCTTTCGCAGTCGACGCCCGGCTGCCAGTTTCCGGCGTGACGGCGGCACATCGGGAGCGGCCTGCATGGACACGAAGCCTGGACTGGCCGTCACGGCCACCGAGGAAACGCTTGACCCCTCGAACTGGGCCGACGTGCAGGCCCTGTCGCATCGGATCGTCGACGATGCCGTCGCTTACCTGCGCGATGTCAGAGAGCGTCCGGTGTGGCAGGAGATGCCGGTTGATGTGAGGACCTTCTTCACATCGCCGCTGCCGCGTTCGCCGGCGCCGCTGGCAGAAATCTATGGCGACGTCACCAGGAGCTTGATGCCCTATCCGATGGGCAACATCCATCCGCGCTTCTGGTCCTGGTATATGGGCTCGAGCAATTTCACCGGCGCGCTCGGCGATTTCCTGGCGGCGATCCAGGGCTCCAACCTCGGCGGCGGCAACCATGCCGCCGCGCTGATGGACAACCAGGTCGTCGACTGGTGCAAGCAGATGATGGGCTTTCCGCAATCGGCCAGCGGCACGCTGGTCAGCGGCGGCTCGATGGCCAACATCATCGGGCTGACCGTGGCGCGCAACGCCAAGGCCGGCATCGACATACGCGAGCACGGCGTTGCCGGCATCGACAAGCCGCTGCGTTTCTACGGCTCCGACCAGCTTCACTCCTGTCACCGCAAGGCGATGGAAGTGCTCGGCCTCGGCAACCGGGCGCTGCGTCGCATCCCGAGCGATGCCGGGCTGCGGATCGACATCGCTGCGTTGCGGGCGGCGATCGCCGAGGACCGCGACGCCGGCTTCAAGCCGGCCTGCGTAATCGGTACGGCCGGCACGGTGAACGCCGGCGCAATCGACGATCTGCAAGCGCTGGCTGACCTGGCGGCAAAAGAGGATCTGTGGTTTCACGTCGATGGCTGCATCGGCGCCTTGCTTGCGATTGCGCCGGACAATTCGCATCGCGTTGCCGGCATCGAGCACGCCCACTCGATCGCGCTCGATCCGCATAAATGGCTGCACGCGCCATTCGAGGTCGGCTGCGCGCTGATCCGGGATGCCTCCGTGCATCGCGGCGCGTTCGCGGTGACGCCGGAATATCTGGAATCGACGCCGCGCGGCCTGGCCTCCGGCCAATGGCTGCACGATTACGGCCTGCAGACGACGCGCGGCTTTCGCGCTCTGAAGGTGTGGATGGCGTTGCGAGAGCACGGCATCGAAAAGTTCGGCCGGCTGATCGACCAGAACATCGCGCAAGGGCATTATCTCGGCGCGCTGATCGCGGCCGAACCGGCACTCGAACTGGTAGCGCCGGTGAGCATCAACATCGTCTGCTTTCGCTACCGCGCGGACGGACTGGGCGGGGAGCGCCTGAAAGCGCTCAATACCGAGATCATGCTGAGGCTGCAGGAAGAAGGCATCGCCGCCATTTCCGACACGACGGTGCATGGCCAGCATAGCCTCAGGGTGGCGATCAACAACCACCGCACCCGGCGCGACGATCTGGACCTGCTGGTGCGGGAGACCGTGCGGCTTGGACTGGAGATTTCAAGGCCTGGCGTGGCTCTTCCTTCTCCCCTTGTGGGAGAAGGTGGACGCGAAGCGGCCGGATGAGGGGTGTTCCAGCTTGATACCGACGGCACTCCGTCCGCACCCCTCAACCGTCTTGGCGCTGCGCGCCAATCCACCTTCTCCCACAAGGGGAGAAGGAAGAAGGAGCGGCGCTGGCCCCGACAATTGGTCGTCTGCAAGGCTACGCCTCGAGCCAAACCTTCTCGAAATGCTGCTCGAGTGACTGGTGCTGCTCGCAGCCATGCACGCCCTTGCGGTAGGTGCGGTAGACCGAGCGCCAGTAGGGCTGGATGATGATGCCGGAATCGCGGAGATTCTGCTCGATCTTGGCCATGAGCTCCTTGCGGGCGCCGGGATCGGGCATCGCCAGCGCCTTGTCGAGCAGACTGTCGAATTCCGGATCGGCGTAGGCGCTCTCGTTCCACGCGGCGCCAGACTTATAAGCGAGCGCCAGCACCTGGACGCCGAGCGGCCGGCCGAGCCATTCCGTGCAGGAGAAAGGATATTTGCTCCAGTCGTTCCAGAAGGTCGCGGCCGGCAGCACGGTGCGCTTGATCTTCAGCCCGGCCTCGCGCATCTGCGCGGCGATGGCGTCGCCGGTGCTCTTCTGCCAGTCGACGTCGACCGAGATGAGTTCGTATTCGTGGTCGGCCTTGCTGGCCTCGGCGAGCAGGGCCTTGGCTTGATCAATGTTGCGGACGGCCGGGCCGATATCGGCATATTCGGGATGCATCGGCCCGACATGATGGTTCTCGGCAGGCTTGCCGCGGTTGTCCATGCCGATCTTCAGCACGGCGGCATTGTCGACGGCAAGTTGGGCGGCGCGCCGCACCTTGATGTCGTCATAGGGCGGGTTGCCGACGTTGAAACGCGCCACGATGGTCGAACCGGTGGCGATCTCGGAATTGCTCAGGCCCATGGACTCGGTCTGCGCAACCGTATCGGAGGCGGTTTCGTGGTCGGTGTCGATCTCGCCCGATTCGAAGGCCGACAGCATGGCGTTGGGGTCGGAGCCGTAGTCGACCCATTTGATGCCGTCGAGGTAGAACTCGCCCTTCCACCATGGCTTGTCCTTGCGGCGGACTTCGGCGCCGACCTCGGCGTCCCATGCCACGAGTTCGCAAGGCCCGGTGGTGATCGCCAATGCCTTCAGCGGATCGCCGTCGCCTTCATAGCTGCGGTGCATGATCAGCGCCGGATAGTCGGCCATGCCGGCGATCAGCGAAATGTCGGGCTTGGGCAAATTGAGCCGGACGGTGAAATCGTCGACGCGCTCGATGCCGCCGTCGACGGCCTTCTTGGTATCGGCGTTGACCAGTGCGCCCATGCGCGCGGCCACCGAATTGCCGGCGACGGACGCATCGCACCAGCGCGTCAGATTGTGGATCACGTCGTCGGCGTTGAAGGTGTCGCCGTTCGACCAGGTGATGCCCTTGCGGACATGCAGCGTCAGCACGCGGGCGTCGTCGCTGGTTTCCCAGCTCTCGAGCAGCCATGGCTCGAAGGTGAAGTCGCGCTTCCAGCGCACCAAATATTCGTTGCACTGGCGGGCGACGTTGGACATCTCGACGCCGTCGAAGGTGCGCGGATCCTTCCAGCCCTTGACGTTCATGGCGACGCGCAAGATGCCGCCGCGCTTCGGCTCCTCGGCCCTGGCCGGTGACGGCGCAAGCCCGCCGAGCGCCAGCGCGCCGGTAGCGCTGACGCCGAGCGCAGCCATGGTGGCGAGATATTCGCGCCGGTTCATCTGGCCTTTCTTGAAGCCATCGGCGACGGGCTCGGCCTGCGGATGCAGTTTTCGATCGGTCAGCATGAACTTCATTGTCGTCATTCCCCTGTTGTTGGGCACCTCTGCCGATCGCCAAACGCGGGGGACGGATGCGATCGCCGGAGCGCCATTGCCTCGGGGATGATAGGGCGAGCTCCCGTGGGGGAGTGTTCGGACTTCCGCAGTTCTTGTGCGCTGTTCCGCAAACGGAAGGTCCCCCTCACCCGGATTGCCAACCGAATTGCGAAGGGCAATTCGGGGCAATCCGACCTCTCCCCCGGGGGGAGACGAGGTCGCCAGCGTTGATGCCAGCCTCTTCTCCCCAGCGGGGAGAAGGTGGACGCGAAGCGGCCGGATGAGGGGGCCTTCGCAACCTCAGTAAGGCCAGTCGCCTTTGCCGAGCGCGGCGATGGCCGCAATGATGCGCCCGAAGGCTTCGCCGGCTCGCGGCACGGTCTTGCGGGCGCGTAGAAAGCTATGCACGAGGCGCGGCTCCTCATGCCACCAGGCGCGACCGGCGGCGGCGAGGATGCGGTCGCGATAGGCCTCGCCTTCCGAGGACAGCGGGTCGCATTGCGCGGTGACGATGACCGTCGGCGGCAGCCCGGAGAAGTCGGTGTCGCTGAGCGGCGAAAAGGTCGGGTCGTCCTGCGACTGTCCCTTCGCCGACCGGATCTGGCGATAGAACTCGATGTCGCGCAACGTCAGCAGCGGCGCTTCGGCGTGCTCGACACAGGACCCGGCGCTCTCTTTGCCAACTGGTTCCGGGCCGCCGAGCTCGGGATAGATCAGCACCTGGCCGATCGCATGGCGAGGATGGCGGCGTGTCGCCTGTGCCACCGCAGCGGCCAGATTGCCGCCGGCGCTTTCGCCGCAGAGCACTATCGGCAGGCCGGCCGTCGCCGTCGCCCATTCGAATACGGCCAGCGCATCGTCGAAGGCGGCCGGATGCAGATGCTCGGGCGCCAGCCGGTAATCGGCGGACAGCACGGCAAAGCCGGTGCCGGCGCATATCTCGGCGCAGATGTCGTCATGGCTGTCGAGCCCGCCAAGGACGAAGCCGCCGCCGTGATAATAGACAACCATCGCTTGCGGCGCCGTGCCCGCCATCTGGTAACGCCGGACCGAGATCGCACGGTCGCCGGCAGGAACCGCGCTGTCGCTGGCCTTGACGCCGGGTGGATAGGGCTCGCGGAACGCCCGGCACGTGGCATCATAGACCGCCCGCTGCCTGTCGATCGGCATGTAGACGATTTCGGGCGGATACCACTCGTTGACCCGATCGATATAGGCCCACAGCTCCGGATCGAGCAGCGTTTGGTATTTTCCGCGCCCTCTCGTTCCGGGTCGCTCGGCCTCGGTGATCATCGCTGCGCGATCCCGCTCAGAGCTCGGCGTAGAGCCGGGCAGCATTTTCATAGCTGAAGCGCAGCGGCACCGAGCCCTCGACCTGCCAGGCTTCGACCGTCTCGCCTGCCAGCAGCCGGCAGGCGCCGTCGGTGGTGGTGACGGCACCGCCATAGAGCCGGTTGGCAAGGTTGAGGATGGCCGTCTGGTGCATCGCCGTGCTGCCGCTGCCGCAGGCATCCTTGACCAGCAGCACTCGAAACCCAAGCGCCACCGCATCCTTGACGGTGGCATCGATGCAGGCCTCGGTCCAGACGCCGGCAACGACCAGCCACTCGATGCCGTCGGCCTTCAGCCGCTCGGCGGCAGGCCCCGCGCGGAAGGCGCTGGCATCGGTCTTGACCAGCATCATCTCGCCTGTCGCCGGGCCCACTTCCGCGCAGATCGCAGTCAGCGGATCGTCCTTGTCGGAAAACGCCGACTTGCCGCTGGCCTCGACCGGGTGGAACGGCCGCGCCGTGGCGAGATCGACGATATAGGCCCAGTGGTAAAGGGGCACATTGTTGGCCCGCGCCGCCTCCTGCAGCCGCTGGACGTTGGCGAGGATGTCGCCATAGCCTTCGACCAGATAGCGCTTGTCCCGCCGATGCTCCTCCTGGAGATCGATGAACACCGCCGCCACCTTGCCGCGCTTGATCGAGATCGGGCTTTTCATGCAAAACTGCCTGTCAACACTCAAACATGCCTGTCAAGGAAATCATCCTCATAGGGGAAGCGCGACAGGAGCTCGGTGCCGGTCTCGGTGATCAGGATCTCGTCTTCCAGCTTGACGCCCTCGCGGCCGCCCTTCTCGCCGATATAGCTTTCGACGCTGACCACCATGCCGGGCACGATGTCACCGTCGCGGCCATAGGTCTCGTAGTCCATGGCGTGCGCTATGAACGGCGTTTCGCCATGCATGCCGACGCCGTGCATGACCGAGGTATAACGCTGGTCGACGAAGCGGTCCGGTATCTTCCAGGCCCTTTCGGCAATCGCGCGAAACGCCATGCCCGGCTTGACGACCCCGATATTGTGCTGAACCTGGTCGTGCGCCATGCGGTAGAGCGACTTCTGATAGTCCGTCGGCTTGCCCGGTCCGCAACGGAAGGTGCGCGAAAAGTCCGAATAATAGCCGTAGCAGCCGATCGTATCGGTATCGAGCGCCAAGAGTTCGCCCGGCCTGATCTTGCGGCCGCTCGCCTCGTTGAACCACGGATTGGTGCGCTGGCCCGAGGTCAGCAGCCGGGTCTCGATGAACTCGCCGCCTTGCCGGATCACCTCACCATACATGATGGCGAACAGCTCGTTTTCGGAAACGCCAGGCTTGATCGCCTCGCGCACCGCATAGACCGCAGCCTCGGCACCAGCCATCGACACCTGCAGGCATTTTACTTCCTCGGGCGTCTTGACCGCGCGCACCGCCAAAATCTCGCCCTGGCAATCCCGCACCTCGCAGCCGCGCTTTTCCAGCGCCAGTGCCTGCAGATGGCTGCAGCGGTCAAGGCCGAGCTTCATCGAGCCGCCGCCATGCGCCTTGAGCAATTCGGCGATCTCATCGGCGAACGGGCCGGCGGTCTCGTCGTCGCGGCCTGACACCGATGACCAGACCAGCTTGGACGGACGCGCCTCGTCGATCGTGTCGAGCACCATCGAGACATGGTAGCTCTGCGGATATTCGAACAACACGATCGGCCCTTCGGTGGGGATGAAGAAGTAGCGCGTCGAGTTGCGCAGGAAATAGCCGAACATGTTGCGCGAGCCGGTGGCGTAGCGCTGGTTGTTGGGGTCGAACAAAACGACGCCGCCATAGCCGGCCTCGCGCATCCAGGCGCGCAGCCTGGCCAGCCGGCCCTTGCGCAGCGCGTCGGCGTCGATGAAGGACGGCTCGGTGTCCGACAGCCACATGCCGCCGGCCGGATCCGCCGCCGCCGGATGGCGCATGCGGTCCTTGAAGTCGACATCCTCGGTGCTGTCGGGGTCAAAAACGACGATGCTCATGGGTGCCTCCTGGAAGCGGCGAGGATGGGCTATGCGCCGCGTAGAGGCTGTGCGAGATGCCGCATATGTTGTGCCGGATGCCGCAGCCCCGACGCGCCGGCGATCCTTCGCGCCCCTCTCTGTCCTGCCGGACATCTCCCCCCACGAGGGGGGAGATCGGCAGCTTCGCCGATGGCGCTACTCTCGCGATGTTGGCAATTGGCGAAAGCGGAGGCGACGGCCAATCTACCCCCTTTGTGGGGGAGAGTGGGCGGGAACTCGGCGCAGTTAAAACACCTAAGACCGCCGCATCACCTTCGGCGCATGGCCATGCTCCTCCCGAAACGCCCGCGCAAAGCTCGACATCGAGGCAAAGCCGCAGGCCAGCGCGACGTCGCGCACCATCAGCGTCGAATGCGCCAAGAGGTCGGCGGCACGCTTCAGCCGCAGGCGGCGGTAATAGCCGTTGGGCGAGATACTGAGTTCGGAGCGGAAATTGCGTTCGAGCTTATCGGAGGAGACACCAAGTCGCCCCGCCAGTTCCGCCATGCCGAGCCGCTCCTCCACCGCATCCTCCATGATGGCGATGGCCGACAGCACCAGTTCGTTCTGCACGCCGGTCCGCAGCCTGAGCGGCATCAGCTTGCGGTCGACGCTGGAGCGTAGCGGGCTGTGCACAAACCATTCGGCGACGCCGGCGGCCAGTTCGGCGCCATAATCGCTGGTGATGATCTCCAGCATCATGTCGAGGCTGCCGACGCCACCGGCCGAAGTGAAGAGCTTGCGGTCGATGACATAGAGATCGCGCCTCAGCTCGATATCCGGAAACGCTTCGGTGAAGGCAGCCTGGCTGGTCCAGTGCAAGGTGCAGGCATGACCGTCGAGCAGGCCGGCCCGAGCCAGGAAGAAGGCGGCATCCGCCACCGCACCGATATGGGCGCCGTCGCGCAGGCTCCTGCGGATCCAGCTCACCGCATCGTGCGCGACGAGATGATCGGCATCGCCGCCCGAGCAGACGACGACGCGATCGACCTTCGGCGCGTCATGGGCGGCAAAGCCGGGCTGGATGACGACGCCGTTCGAGGCCTCCACCGGGCCTTCGGCGGCGCCGACGATGATCCAGCGATAGCAGTCCCGCTTGGCCAGCACGTTGGCGGCGCGGAGCGGCTCGATCACCGAGCTGAACGCCATCATCGGAAAGCCTGGGAAGACCAGGATGGCAAAGGTTAGGGGGGTGTCGCTTGCCGTCGGTTGGTTGCGTTGTCGGTTGTTCATAGCTTATGGAGCCAAAAGGATCGGGACGCTACAATTCAGGCAGATGCGCCCTGGGTCAACGGAATAGCGTGCAAGCTTGGGGGTGCGACGCAGAACAATTGCCGCTTGTCGGCGATCCCTCACGCCCCCCTCTGTCCTGCCGGACGTCTCCCCTTCGCCGTCCCGTCCGTTTCAGCGTTGGAGATTGGCGAAAGCGCAAGATAATGGCCAATCTCCCCCCTCGTGGGGAGATTCCCGGTAGGGCAGAGGGGGCGCCGTCCCGCCGACGTCTCGCTATCCGGCTCAACTGGCCAGCGCCTGATCCAGATCCGCGATCAGATCGTCGCCGTCCTCGATCCCGGCCGACAACCGCACCAGCGAATCCGAAATCCCGATCTCGGCGCGTTTTTTCGCCGGGATCGAGCCGTGCGTCATCAGCGCCGGGTGCTCGATCAGGCTTTCGACGCCGCCGAGGCTTTCGGCCAGCGTGAACAGTTGCGTATGTTCGAGGAAGCGTTTGGTGCCGGCGAGGTCGCGGTCGAGCTCGACCGTGATCATGCCGCCGAAGGCGTGCATCTGCCGCCTGGCGATGGCGTGCTGCGGGTGGCTGGGCAGGCCGGGATAGATGACACGGCGGATGTCGGGACGGCTTTCCAGCCAGTGCGCGATCTTCTGCCCGTTCGACGAATGACGCTCCATCCTCAGCGCCAGCGTCTTCAGTCCGCGCAGCGCCAGGAAACTGTCGAACGGCCCTGAAATGGCGCCGATGGCGTTCTGCAGGAATTTCAGCCGGTCGGCGAGATCCTTGTTGTCGCCGACCACGGCGACGCCGCCGACCATGTCGGAATGGCCGTTGAGGTATTTCGTCGTCGAATGGACCACGATGTCGATGCCGAGCTCCAGCGGCCGCTGCAGATAGGGGCTGCAGAAAGTGTTGTCGGCGACTGAGAGCACGCCTTTGCGCCTGGCAAGTGCCGCGACGCCTTCGAGGTCGACGACACGCAGCAGCGGGTTGGTCGGCGTCTCGACCCAGAGCAGTTTGGTTTCCGGGCGGATCGCCGCCTCGACCGCGGCAAGGTCGGTGAAGTCGACGAAGTCGACCTGCAAATTGGCCGAGCGCTTGCGCACCCGTTCCAGCAGCCGGAACGTGCCGCCATAGATGTCGTCGGTGGCGACGATATGCGCGCCTGAATCGAGCAATTCGAAAATGGTTGCGATCGCCGCCAGCCCCGAAGCGAAGGCGAAGGCGGCTGTGCCGCTTTCGAGGTCGGCCACCGCGCGCTCGAAGGCGAAGCGGGTCGGGTTCTGGCTGCGGGCATATTCAAAGCCCTTGTGCACGCCCGGGCTCTGCTGACCGTAGGTCGAAGTGGCATAGATCGGTACCATCACCGCGCCCGTCGTCGGGTCGTGGCTCTGGCCGCCATGGATGGTGCGCGTCGAAAAGGCGAGGCGGTTTTTGCCCGATACGGTGGCTTTGACGGTCATCGGGCGCGCCTCAGATGGTTGATCAGGTCGATGCGTGTTATCAGGCCGATGAATTCGTCGCCATCGAAGACGATGGCGACCTCGTTGCGATCGAAGACCGGCAGCAACGCGTCCAGCGTCTGGCTGGCTTCCAGCGTGTGCAGGGTAGAGGTCATAGCCGTACTGACCGGGGCCTTGAAGCGGTCCCAGCGGCTGTCATAGGGGCCTTCGACCTTGGCGAGGATATCGCTTTCGTCGATGATGCCGACGAGCTTGCCCTCGTCCAGCACCGGCAGCTGCGAGACATCCGATCGGCGCATGCGGCCATAGGCGTTGAGCAGGCTTTCGTCCGGGCCGACGGACACGACATCGCCGGTGCGGAGCGTGCGCATGACCAGGTCCCGCAGATCGCCATGCTGCTCCTGCTCGGCCAGGCCCTGCTCGACCAGCCAGAAATCGTCGAAGACTTTCGACAGGTACTTGTTGCCGCTGTCGCAGACGAAGGTAACGACGCGCTTCGGCACGGTCTGCTCGCGGCAATAGCGAAGCGCTGCCGAAAGCAGCGTACCGGACGACGAGCCGGCGAGAATGCCTTCCTTCGAAAGCAGGTCGCGCACCGCAAGCATGCTCTGCTTGTCGGGGATGGAATAGGCCTTCCTGACCAGCGACAGATCGGCATTGGGCGGCACGAAATCCTCGCCGATGCCTTCGACGGTCCAGCTTCCGGCCTCTACCATCTTGCCGGTCTTGATCAACGGTGCCAGCACCGAGCCGACCGGATCGGCCAAAATCATCTCGGTCTTCGGCGAGACTTTCGCAAAATAGCGGCCAAGCCCGGTCAGCGTGCCGCCGGAGCCGACGCCGACGACCACCGCATCGACATCGCCTCCGAGCTGTTGAAAGATTTCCGGCCCGGTCGTGGTTTCGTGGGCCAGCGGATTGGCCGGGTTGGCAAACTGGTTGGCGTAGAAGGCGCCGGGCAACTCGGCGGCGATCTTTTCGGCCATGTCCTGATAATATTCGGCATGGCCCTTGCCGACATCGGAACGCGTCATGCGCACTTCCGCGCCGAGCGCCCTCAGATGCTGGATTTTTTCGCGCGACATCTTGTCGGGCACGACGAGGATGATGCGGTAGCCCTTGGGGATGCCGACCTGGGCGAGACCAAGACCGGTATTGCCGGCGGTCGCCTCCACGATCGTCCCGCCGCGTTTCAGTTTGCCCTGTTTTTCGGCGGCGGCAATCATCGACAGCGCGATGCGGTCCTTGATCGAGCCACCGGGATTCTGGCTTTCGAGCTTGATGAACAGCCGGCACTTGCCGATGTCGAATTTGGTCAGCTCGACGACCGGTGTCTGCCCGATCAGGTCGAGAACCGAGGCATAGGGCGGGCGCAGGCGGGACGATGCATCGTCTGGTGCCACGATCTTGTGCTTGCTCATGTCAGATGCTCCGTTGCCAGAATGAGCAACCGCCCTGGAAGACGGCAACCTACCGTCTTTTCCAGCCGTTTGCAGTTGGAAAGAAGATAGATCGTGCCAATCCGGCCGCCAGCAGGGGAATGGAATTTCGCGAAAGCTTCGCCGGCCTGCAGGCAGGCAAAAGATTTGCAGAACCCGCTTAGGGTTCAGGCGATCGCCGCCTGGGCTTCGGTCTCGATCAGAAAATCCGGATTACCGAGGCCGGCGACGCGCAGCACCTTGATGATCGGCGGCGCGCCACGGTTTGCCCAGAAGGCCATCCAGGCGCCGAAGGCCGGCCCTATGTCCAGGTCGCCGGCGATATAGACCGAGAGGCTGACGAGGTCTTCAGGCTCTGCCCCACCGGCTTCGAGCACCTTTGCCAGGTTGGAAAGCGCCTGAGCGGCCTGTGCAGGGAGATCGTCCCTGGCGACGATCCGGCCTTGCGCGTCGACGCCATTCTGGCCGCCGACCAGCACGATGCGCGCGGATGCCGGCAGCGACACGCCTTGCGAATAGGCCGGATTGCTGTGCATGCCCTCGGGGTTCAGCCTTTCGATGTCACCGCGCTTTTCCTCCTCAGCGAAAATTATCCCGCGGCCGCCCGGCCGCCCATAGGGATCGCGCGGCACAGAACGGCAATCGTGCGGCCGTTTCAACGCACCATCTCGTTCGTTGCGGCTGCCGATTCCGCCATGCTACCCGGCGCTGGGCGAACAGCAATGCAAGGAACGGCCGATGAAGATTCTTGCCTATGACAATTTCAGGCCCGGCGTCACGCTCGACGATTTGCGGCCTTATCTGCGCGACGAAGTGTCGAATGTCTGGCGGCTCTGGAAGGCGGGGATCGTGCGCGAGAACTATGCGCGCGGCGATATTGGCGGCGTCATCATCGTCTTCGAGCTCGACAGCGTCGCGGAAGCGAGGCGATACACCGAGGACTTCCCGCTGTCCAAGGCCGGGCTGCTGGAATGGCACTTCATCGCCTTCGACGCGCCATTGCCGCTGGAATTCCTGTTCGATCCGACGGTCGATATCGCCAAGCCATGGGACCGGACTGCGGCATGATCCGGGCGAGCGACGGGATCGAAATCCCGGCCAGCCTGGCTGAGTGGTGCGATCCGCGCCGCACGGCGCTGGTGGTCTACGACATGCAGGTCGGCATCTGCCGGCAGGTGGCCGGCGCCGCCACCATCGTCGAGCGCACCGGCACGGTGCTGGAAGCGGCGCGCATGGCCGGAATGCGGGTGGCGTTCACGCGCCATCTGTCGCTGCCGCGCAAATGGATGGGCGCGACGCAGCTGCGCACCGCCATGAACTGGCAGCGGCGCGACAGCCCCGACACGGTTGAGCCGTGGTTCCCGCGCGACGCCGAAGCGACGCGGATCGTGCCCGAGCTGGAACCCCGCGATGACGAGGCGGTGTTCGACAAGCTCACGATGTCGGCCTTCGATTCCACCGCGCTCGGCTTTGCCTTGCGCGATTGCGGCGTGCGCACGATAGCGCTCGCTGGCATCGCCATGGAGATCGGCATCGAGCCGACCGTTCGCCAGGCGACCGACAATGGCTTTGTCGCCGTGGTAATCGACGACGCCTGTGGCTTCGGCAACCGCGAAGCGCGCGACCGCTCGATGGCGACGCTACGCTTCCTCGGCGAAGCCGTCGTCACCGACGTCGCAAGCTTCTGCAGCGCGCTTGCCGGCGCGGGTTGAGGGCAATCGGCTTGCCGCGCGACCCACCGTTTCACGGCAACGCCGAACCGCTCCATCGCTTTGTCTTCACGCAATTGCGGACGGAAAACCGCTCCGCGCTTTTCCCGGAATTGATCTAGGTGGTGGCTGCGCTGTCGGTGCGAAAACGCACGCCCTCGGCGCGGCCGTGCACGCTGCCCCAGTCGTAGAGCGCCTGGAGCGCGGCGGCGAGATCTTCACCGCGCCCGGTCAAGGCATAGCGCCCCTTGCCGTCGGGCGACGTCTCGAGCGTGACGAAGCCGATCTCGACAAGCTCGGCCAGGCGCTGCGTCAGCATCTTGTCCGAGAGTGAGGGGATCAGCCGGCGCAGGTCGGAATAGCGCATCGGCTGTTCCTTGATCCGCGCCAGGATCACCGTCTTCCATTTGCCGCCGAGCGCGTCGAGCGCGAACTCGACCGGACAGCCGTACAGTCTTCCGCGTTGGGTCATGCGCCAATGCTAGGCAAGGCACGGTGACAACGGAAGCAGAATTTGCCCGGTCATCTGGCCAGGGTCGCGGCTCACGGCCTGGCCGGCTACAAAATCCATGGAGGAGAACGAAGATGAGCGCCCGCGACACCAATCCGGTCAATGCGAGACGGCCGAAACGTGTGGCGTCATCGCCAACCCGGCTGTCTCGACCACCACGGGCTGGCCGGTCGGCTTCTGGTGGAGCGAGCTCCCGCACCCTTGGTTCGCCTTCACCGAACGCGGCTATGTGGCCGAGATCTTTTCACCCGGCGGCAGGTGTCCTGCGTCCGGAATTGCGTCAAGACAAAGGGCCTCATCCGAGTAAGCGCTTGCTTAGCCGCGCACACTGCACGCGAATATCGGGAATGGCGTCGATTTCGAAGAAGGTGCCGCGCGTCAGTGGCCCGACGGCGAGGATCTTGGCGGATACCGTGCCGTCGCCGGCGATGACCTCGCAGTTCGCGGTCACGTCGAGGCCGAGGCGCAGCGGATCCGGCCGTGCCAGCCCACGCTCGACCAGCGACCGCACCACGCTGTTCGAGGTGGTCGAGATGTCCCTGGCGATGCCTGTGCAATCATAGATGCGGGTGATGTCGAAGCTTTCGAGCTGCTGCGTGTGGCGCGACTGGACCTGTACGCTGAAGCCGTCGCCGGCGGCGATCTCGACGACGCGCCCGGCGACAAGGCGGATGCGGCCCGCTTGCACCGCCTCGGCAACGCGGGCGTAGACTTCAGGCGCCATGCGGTGGCGGTGGATGTCCCACCAGGCTTTGGTGTGCTCGACGAA
This sequence comes from Mesorhizobium sp. M0019, assembly GCF_040323975.1. Lineage (NCBI taxonomy): Bacteria > Pseudomonadati > Pseudomonadota > Alphaproteobacteria > Hyphomicrobiales > Phyllobacteriaceae > Mesorhizobium > Mesorhizobium sp. M0019. The sequence continues at coordinate 167,604 of NZ_JAMYVK010000004.1, forward strand.
GCGGCGCTTGGCCGAGGACGGCCAGTTCTGCCAGATCTTCTGGTTGAAGGGTCTCAGACCGTCGACGACGTCGCGCCAGTCGATGCCGGCCTTCTGGTTTTCCCGGATCAGGTCGCGGAACCAGCCGACGAAATAGGAAAGCTGGGTGCCGAGCGGAATGTCGGCAACGTCGAGCTTGATCGGATTGCCCTTGCGATGCGGCGAAGGCAGCAGGCCGCGCCGAGACACCGCGACGATCGCGCCGCGGTGGCCGCGCTGCTCGAGCGACAGGAAGGCATCGACCATGCTCAAGCCCGTGCCCAGCACCAGGACTCGGGCTTCGGGGTCGAGCGCAGTGTCCGCCTCGGATCCCATCCTGATCGCATGCCCCTGCCCCGCCCCCGGCTCTTCGTCATGCCCGGTGGCGAGCACGGCAAGATGCGCGACCACGCTGGTGCCATTGGCCAGCGCCACTTCGACGCCTGACGCGGTCGGCGAGATCGACAGGCTCTCCTCGCGGATCAGGCGCAGCCGGCCCGTCTGCTGCTCACGCGCCTCGAGCTCGTCGAGCAGCTCCTTGAGATAGCGGGCGTAGACGCTGCGCGGCGCATAGACCGGCGCCTGTTCCGGCGTTGCCAGGCCGCGTTCAAGCAGCCAGCGCGAGAAATTGCCGGGATCGTCGGCATAGGCGCTCATGCCCGACGCGCTGACATTCAGCACATGTGCCGACAGCAGCGTTGAATAGGCCATGCCTTGCCCAAAATGAGGGCGTTTTTCGATCAAGCTGACACGTAGATCGGGATTGGGCGACTTCAGCAGATGCGCGGCAAGCACGACGCCGCTGGCGCCGCCACCGACAATGATGATCGAACTTGGCGTAGCGCGCACGGTCATGCGCACACCAGCTGTCCTGGCGATCGTCGCCGGCTCAGGAGAGATTGGTTCAGGCTTGGATTTTCAACGCCGCCGAAAAATCCTCGTCGCCGGCGATGTCGCGCATTTCGGCGAGGCTGCGCTGGTCCAGCACCTCGGCGATGGCCTGCCGGACCTCCAGCATCAGGTGTCGGACTTGGCATGTCGCCTCGTTGCAGTCTTCGCAGCGCTGATACTGGGTGCGGCTGGCGCAAGGAATGGGGGCAAGCGGTCCGTCGAGCACGCGCACGACGTGGCCGACCTTGATCTCGTCCGCCGGGCGTGCCAGCCGGTAGCCGCCCTCCTTGCCCTTGCGGCTCTGAACGAAACCGGCATTGCGCAATTCGCCAAGGATGGCATCGAGGAACTTCTTCGGAATATTGTTTCCTGTGGCGATGTCGTTGACGAAGGCGAGCTGTCCAACCGGCAGGCGCGCCAGATGGACGAGCGCCTTGAGGCCGTATTTACCTTTTTTCGTGAGCATAACCCGAACGTTTCTCTGTCATGCGATGGCGCAAGGCCACCGGTTGCGAAACGCCTGGCGTGCCTCCCCGCCGCGTCCAAGCTGTCACTACAGATAAATTCTAGTGACATGATATACAAGCCGAGAAACGTTGATTTTGCTTCGTTTTCACGCCGCAATGGCCATTTTGGCCGGGGCTTGTGCTCTTGGAAGCACAGAAGCCGCCGCCAATGGCGCACCGCCAAACTGGCCGGCGGCAGGAATGTCCCCATTGGCGAGAATACCGACAGCAGCTTCTGCCCCTGAATTTGAAGGCCAAAGCATACCGCGCGCGGCAACAAGGAGGGTGGCGTCGCTCATCGTCCTCTCCAATCCTTCAATGTCGATAAGGATACTAGACTTAACCGCGAACACAGGGAACTTGTTTCCAATTTCTTGGCTATTCACAGCACGGGTTTGCCGATGCAGGGGCGAAAACGGGAAATCCTTGTTGCGCGCATGGACGACGTGGAAGCGGTTCCCGGGCAAGGATGATGGTTCTCACCCGGGCCGTCACCCAGAAGCGCGCGAACTGCCATAGCCAGATGACTTTTTCTAACAAGACCGAACCGATTGGAAGGATTTAACTCTACAAGGACGATAGAGTTAGGTGACTATGAAACGCAATCCGGGTTTTTCTCGTTTTTCAAGGAGCCTTTCATGTCCACCATTTCGCGACGTATCGTTCTCTTGTCCTCGGCGGCCTTGGCTGGTGCGGCCTTTCTCGGCCCAGCCGATGCGCAGGACCTCAAGATCACTATCGGCTACCAGACGGTCGTCGAACCCTCGAAGGTGCCGCAGGCCGACGGCGCCTATGAGAGCGCGACCAAGGCGACAATCGACTGGCGGAAATTCGATTCCGGCGCCGACGTGATCGCGGCGATCGCTTCCGGTTCGGTCGACATCGGTTATGTCGGCTCGAGCCCGCTGGCGGCGGCGGCGAGCCACGAGCTTCCCATCCAGACAATCTTCATTGTCGGGCTGATCGGCGAATCCGAAGCCCTTGTCGCCCGCAACGGCGCCGGCATCGAGAAGGCCGCCGACCTTGCCGGCAAGAAGGTGGCGGTGCCCTTCGTTTCGACGACGCATTACAGCCTGCTTGCCGCGCTGAAGCATGAGGGTGTCGACCCGAAGTCGGTCGATATTCTCAATCTACGGCCACCGGAGATCGCGGCGGCATGGGCGCGCGGCGACATCGACGCCGCCTATGTCTGGGATCCGGCACTCGGCCAGATCAAGACGACGGGCAAGGTCGTGCTGGATTCCTCCCAGGTCGCCGCCTGGGGCGCGCCGACCTTCGACGCCTGGATCGTGCGCACCGACTTCGCCGAAAGGAACCCGGAAGCGGTGCGCGACTTCGTCAAAGTGACGGGCGCTGCCTATGCCGACTTCCTGGCCAAGCCGGATCAATGGTCGGTGTCCTCGCCGCAAGCGGCCAAGATTGCCAGGATCACCGGGGCCAAGCTCGAAGACGTGCCGCAACTGCTGAGGGGCTATGTCTTCCCGACGCTCGAGGAGCAGGCCTCGGACAAGTTCCTCGGTGGCGGCACGGTCAAGGCGGTCGAGGCGACATCGGCCTTCCTCAAGGAGCAGGGCAAGATTGACGCCGTGCTGCCGGATTATTCGAAATACGTGTCGTCGAAATATGTCAGCGAAGCGCTTGCCTCGAACTGACGCCAACGCGCGCGGTTCTCCTTCCCTGACGCCGCGTGCTCCCTGCCCCGAACCGCTTGCGAGGAGCGGCTTCGGGGCAGACAGATTCGGAATATCGGCGAGGTTCCCATGACGCATCTCGTGCTCGACAAGGTCTCGGTCCACTATGACGGTCAGCCGGCGCCGGCGGTCGAAAATGTGTCGATTGAAATCGCCAAGGATGACTTCGTTGTCCTGGTCGGCCGCTCCGGCTGCGGCAAGACCTCGTTGCTCAACGTCGCTGCGGGCTTGGTCGAGCCTGTGCGCGGACGCGCCACGATTGGCGGCAGGCCGGTCACGGCGCCAGGCTCTGACCGCGCCGTCGTGTTCCAGAACGACGCGCTGTTTCCGTGGCTGACCGCGCGGGAAAATGTCGCCTTTGCGCTCAGGCTGCGCGGTGTCAGGGCGGCTGAACGGGCGCGGCGCGCCGACAAGCTTCTGGCCCTGGTGAAGCTCGACGGCGCCGGCGATAAGCGCATCTGGGAGCTTTCCGGCGGCATGCGCCAGCGGGTCGGCCTGGCCCGGGCGCTGGCGGCCGAGCCGCAATTCCTGCTGCTCGACGAGCCGCTGGGCGCGCTCGATGCGCTGACACGCGAACGCATGCAGACAACGCTGCTCGATCTGTGGACGGCAAGCCAGGTCGGCGTGCTGATGGTCACGCACGGCATCGACGAAGCGCTGGTTCTTGCCACCCGCATCATTGTGCTCGCTCCCGGCCCTGGCCGGGTGGTGCGGAGCTTCGAGACCGGCTTCAGCCGGCGCTATGCAGCCGGCGAGGCCATTCGCAGCATCAAGGCCGATCCCGCCTTCGCCGCGGCGCGCGGCGAGCTGACCGACGCGATCTTCGAAGGGGAGGCAGCATGACCGTTACCTCCTATACCGAGCGGCCGCAGCGCTCCAAGGTCGACGACGGAGCCGACGGGTTGTCGGTGCCATGGTCGCGGCCGCGGCCGAGACGCAGCCGCGTTTCGGCCCGCGTGGTCAGCGCAATCACCATTCTGGTGGTGCTGGCGGCGTGGACGGTATCGGCCCGCCTGCAATTGGTGTCGCCGGTTTTCCTGCCGTCGCCTGTCGCAGTCTGGAACAAATTTGTCGTCGTCGCCCGTGACGGCTTTGTCGACGCGACGCTGCTCCAGCATATTGCCGCCAGCCTGTGGCGGGTGTTTGCAGCGCTGATCGCGGCCGTTTTCGTCGGCGTTCCCATCGGGCTGGCTATCGGCATCAGCACGATCGGGCGCGGCATCTTCGATCCGCTGCTCGAATTCCTGCGGCCGATCCCGCCGCTGGCCTATCTGCCGCTGATCATTATCTGGTTCGGCATTGGCGAGCCGTCCAAGATCCTGGTGATTGGCATTGCGATGCTGGCGCCGGTTGCGCTGTCGACGGCATCGGGTGTTCGCGGCGTCTCGCAGGAACGCATCAATGCAGCGCGCTCACTTGGCGCCACGCAGCGCCAAGTGATCAGGCACGTGATCCTGCCCAGCGCGCTGCCCTCGATCCTGACCGGTCTGCGCATCGCGCTTGGCGCCGGCTGGTCGACGCTGGTTGCCGCCGAGCTGGTGGCCGCGACGCGCGGGCTCGGATTCATGATCCAGTCCGCTGCCCAGTTCCTCGTCACCGACGTGGTGGTGATGGGCATACTGGTGATCGCGGCCATTGCCTTCGTGCTTGAATTCATCATCCGCAGGATCGAGCGGGTGCTCGTCCCGTGGGCAGGGCGGGAGTGACCGACGATGCCCCATTCCACCGCTGTATTGTTTGCGCATTTCGGCCATTGGCTCCGCCTGATCAAGGCCGGAGACAAACAGCCGCCTGACGACGAACGCAAAACGCCGACGCCGGTGCATCTGGACGCGGAGCGCAACCGCTTACCGCCGCGCGACGAAAGTTTCTACTGGGGCTGGCAATACTGGTCGCGGTGAGCGGCCGCCACGGGTCCGCTGTGTGCTGCTCCGGCGAATGCCTGAGGATCGACGCCTGCTCAACCACGCGAGCGGTTCGCCCAGGCCAGCCCGGCCAGGCCAACCAGCGCGGTGACGATGCCGACATAGAGCCATTGCGACTGGCCGGTCATGAAGCTGCCACCGATAAGGCCGATGCCTTGCAATGACCACAGCACGCCGGTGGCGAGCACAATCAAGGCCAGCAGATTTTTGATCAATCTCATTGCTGAAACTCCTTTCCAAGTCGATCGTCAGCCGCGTTCCGGCCGGAATGGAACAGCTAAAAGAAGCGGTTCGGTCACGCCAACTTCTACTTAGATGCTAACCTCTGATCCTGCGCAAGACATGCGGAGATCGGTGCAAAGATCATCAAAGAAGCTGTGTCGTGCTGCGGAAACTCTCTAACAAATTGTTTCGCGCCGACTCCAAACGTGTAACATTGTCATGGAACCGACAGATCATTGCCGCATTTGCTGCCTCATTCGCCCCTAACCGCTGCGGGTCTGTCAACGGAGCCAGTCCCCAACACATGAACAAAAGCAACCGGACCGCGCTTGTCGCGGCCACTATCGCGGCTGGCCTGATGGTCGGCGCATCCAGTGCCAGCGCCGCCGCGCAGTGCGGCCGTGCCTCCTGGTACTCACTGCATTCCAGAACCGCTTCCGGCGAACGCATGAACCCGTCGGCGCTGACCGCAGCGCATCGCAGCCTGCCGTTCGGCACCAGGCTGAAGGTGACCAACCGCAACAATGGCCGCAGCGTCGTCGTGCGTATCAACGACCGCGGCCCGTTTATCAGGGGCCGGATGCTCGATCTGTCGAAGGGCGCCGCCAGCCAGCTTGGCTTCATCAGCTCGGGTCACACCGCTGTCTGCATGGCACGGGTCTAACGGCCGCCACGGCCGGACACCGCCTCCGACGCTCGTCCCCAATAGCCGTGCTGCTTGCCAGGCCTTCGCAGGTGCACATTGAGCCGGCTGTTGCCGTTCCAGGCGGATTCTCAACGCCTTGGACGAAAGAACGAGCATAAATCACGCAAGTTGACGTATTGCATCGCAGCAGATTGTTGCTAACTTCCCCGCAAGGCATTCAAGGCTCGGCGCTGCTCGTCGGCCCTTCGATCGCAGTCGGCAGCGGGGTTCTCGATGTTCTACCAACTCTACGAACTGAACCACGCCGCCTTGCAGCCGGCGCGCCTCTATGCCGATGCGGTGCGCCTGTTCTACTCCAATCCGCTCAATCCGGTCTCACACACGTCCTGGGGCCGCTCGGTTGCGGCAACGGCCGAACTGTTCGAGCGCACGACGCGCCGCTACGGCAAGCCGCAATTCGGCCTGACCAAAACCGTGGTCGACTGGAAAACCGTCGAGGTCAGCGAACGCACCGTCTGGTCGCGGCCGTTCTGCAACCTGGTTCGTTTCGAGCGCGCGGTTCCGGCCGGGCGCCGGCCGGATCCGAAGCTGTTGATCGTCGCGCCGATGTCGGGCCACTACGCGACGCTGCTGCGCGGCACGGTGGAGGCGATGCTGCCCTATGCCGACGTGCATATCACCGACTGGGTCGACGCCCGCATGGTGCCGCTGGCCGACGGCAGCTTCGATCTTGACGACTATATCGACTACATCGTCGACATGCTGCATGCGCTGGGCCCCGACACCCATGTGATGGCGGTGTGCCAGCCTTCGGTGCCGGTGCTGGCGGCGGCGGCACTGATGGAAGCCAAGGGCGATCCGTTCGTGCCCTCGACGATGACGCTGATGGGCGGGCCGATCGACACGCGCCGCAATCCGACGGCGGTCAATCTGCTGGCGCAGGAAAAGGGCATCGACTGGTTCCGCGACAACGTCATCATGCGCGCGCCCTGGCCGGTGCCGGGCTTCGGCCGCGAGGTCTATCCTGGCTTCCTGCAGCTTTCGGGGTTCATGAGCATGAACCTCGACCGCCACATCATCGCCCACAAGGATTTCTTCATGCATCTGGTGAAGCATGACGGCGACAATGCCGAGAAGCACCGCGAGTTCTACGACGAATATCTGGCGGTGATGGATCTGACGGCGGAATTCTACCTGCAGACCGTCGACACCGTGTTTGTCCGCCAGGCCTTGCCCAAGGGCAAAATGACGCATCGCGGCGTGGCGGTCGACCCTTCGGCGATCCGCAATGTCGCCCTGTTCACGGTCGAGGGCGAGAACGACGACATCTCCGGCCTTGGCCAGACCAAGGCTGCGCACGACCTGTGCAGCAACATCCCGGCCGACAGGCACGCCCATTACATGCAGCCGGCGGTCGGCCATTATGGTGTGTTCAACGGCTCGCGCTTCCGCTCCGAAATCGTGCCGCGCATCGTCGATTTCATTACCAGCTACGGCCGTCAGAACCGTGTTGCGGTGAAACCCAAGCTGGTCAGGACCGGCAAGAAATAGGCGACCAGTGATGATGCCCGTCAATCCGCATCAGGTCGGTCAATGCCAAAATCATCGGTTGGCGGGGCCGTGCGGCCGTCGACCTGTTGCACAATAGTCGCGTTGGCGCCACGCGAGTAACCATGCCGCAAAAATCAATCCATCCTCATAATTGACACGGACTGTAAATACCCCTTAACGTTTCGTTAACAACAAGGGACAAGCGGGGACAATGATTTCCTCACCAATGGCGAGAACGCTGCGCCTGTGCGCGCTGGCCGGACTTACTGTGGCGGCAGGTTGGGCCGGTTCGGCCTCGGCAGCCAGCCCGATGATAACAGGTGGCCCGACCTCGCAGCCGATCGGCCATTATGATTTCTGCAAGAGCTACGCGTCCGAATGCTCGATCCGCCCGAAGGATCTGTCGCCCGCCAGCCTGACCGGCTCGCTGTGGCGCAAGTTGCTCAGCGTCACGGCAAAGGTCAACGCCGCCGTCAAGCCGGAGAGCGACTTCGACATCTACGGCAAGGACGAGGTCTGGGCCTATCCCGACAAGGGTGTCGGCGACTGCGAGGACTATGTCCTGGAAAAGCGCCGTGAGCTGAACCGGCTTGGCGTCTCGTTTGCCGATCTGTTGATGACTGTCGTGCGCAAACCCGACGGTGAGGGCCACGCCGTGCTGACGGTGCGCACCGACAAGGGCGACTACATCCTCGACAATCTGACCGACCAGGTCCGTTCCTGGGACCAGACCGGCTATCGTTTCCTCAAGCGGCAGGCGATCGACAATACCGGCCGCTGGGTCTCGATCCGCGGCGGCCAGCAGGTGCTGGTCGGCTCTGTCCAGTAACAAAGCAGCTCATTTCGGCCGTGCCAGCGCGGCGCGGATCGACGCAATGATGCGGCGAAGCTCGGCTTCGTCGAGCTTTTCGATGTTGTCGGCCAGGAGATTGGCAAGCTCGGTCGCCGCCGGGCTAAGGCCCGACGTGTCGAGCTTGACACGCGGATGCGAGGTTTCGGCCAGCCGCGCCAGTTCCTCGGCGTCATCCCAGATGATGTTGAAATAGCCGATGATCTTCTGGATCAGCGTCCAGCTCGGCGCACCGCGGCGGCCGTGTTCCAGCGCCGAGAGATAGGCTGCGCTGACGCCGATCGCCTTGGCCATGTCCTTCTGGCTGACGCCGCGCTCGTTTCGCAGCACGCGAAGCTTTTCGCCGAATGGGGTCACAAGCGGACCTTCATGGTTGCATCCTCCTAGGTGCGTCCCTCATGGGCGTGTCCTCATGAGCGCGCCCGCCGCAAGCGGATATAGAGCGCACCCGAGCCGCCATGTTTGCGGGCGGCATGGTCGTGGCTGGAGACGAGGGGCCGGAAGGCGGGTGTCGACAGCCATGACGGCACGGCGCGCCGCAGGACGCCATCACCGCCCGACGAGGAACCCTTGCCGGTGATCACAAGGACGTAGCGGATGCCGCCGGCATGCGCCCGGCACAGGAAGGAAAACAGCAGGGAATAGGCTTCGTCCTGGGTCAGGCCATGCAGGTCGACGCGGCCTTCGATAGGCAGCCGGCCCTTCGACAGCTTGTCCAGCGTCGGTTCGTCGAGTGCGTGGGAGACATGCTGCGCCTTCTGCTTTGCGGCCGTGGCAGCATTGCCCGCGACCTGTGCCGGCGGCGGCGCCTGCCTGGTCTCGTCGATCTCCGGCCCGACGTGTGGAATTTCGACGGCGGTTCTGCCCTTCAGCGGTTTTGCCGTGCGCGCCACCAGGTTCCACAGCACCCGGTCGTCCTCGCTCAGCCTGTCGATGCGCCGGGTCATCGGCCTGCTCCTGAAACCAGCGACCGGGGGATCAGCGCATAAAAATCTGCGGCGTTGCGGATAACGCCGGCGATCTCGCCGGCCGCATCGCCCGACCCGGCAAACAGATCACCGCGAGCCGGCCCGGTGATCGCCGAGCCGGTGTCCTGCGCGATCATCAGCCGCCGGAACGGTTTTCCGTCGAAGACGGTCAGCGACGGTGCATCGATATGGAAAGGCGTGCCGAACGTGTGCAGCAGCCGGTCGACGGCGATCGAGCGGCCGGGTGTCAGCGCCACCTTGGCGGCAGCGATCGGACCGAGCTCTGGGTCGTCGACGCCCATCTCGCGGAAGAAGATGTAGGAACGGTTGCGCCAAAGGTCGTCGACGCGTTCCGGATGCGCCTTGAACCAGGCACGGATCGACTGCATCGTCACTTTCTCCAGCGGGATCTCGCCTTCCTCGCTCAAGATCTTGCCCGGTCCGGTAAAGCGCTGGCCGGATTTGGCGGCATAGGTGATGCGGCGAAGCCTGCCGTCGGTCATCTTGAGCCGTGCCGCGCCCTGCACGTGAATGAAGAAGGCGTCGACCTTGTCGGCGAGCCAGGCGATTTCCAGCCTTTTTCCGGCAAGCGCGCCGCACTCGATCTCGCCGCGGTCGAAATATTCGACCGGGCCGTTCGGCGCCGCACGAGCAAAGGCGAGATAAGGATCCAAGCCTGAAGGACGATTGCCGTCGTTGACGTCGACAAGATCGGCCGGGCGCGACAGCAGCGGCACCGAAAACCGTTGCGTGCGTACCGGCGAGGCTTCGACCTCCGGCTCATAAAAGCCGGTGACCAGGCCGGGACCACCATCTTCGGCATCGATACGGGCCGGAACGAAATGGCGCTCGAAAAAGCTTCGGGCCTGCAACCGATTCGCCGGCGAAACGGTGCGCGCTTCGGCATAGGCGTCGGCAAAGCCATTGTAATCGACGCCGAGCGCGCCGGAGCGGTAGGGTTTGGTCAGGACATGAAAGGCCGAGCGGCGAAAGGCCTCAAAGGCAGGGAGATGGTCGTCCTCGCCCCAGCCCGGCAATTCGCCAAAGGATTTTTCGCTGAAGGCTCGAGAAAACGACACGACAGCCTCCGCCGCCGTCCAGTTCAGTCTTCTTCTTCGGTGGCGACGAGCTTCCAGTTCGGATCGCGCGAGCGCGCGTCACGAGCGAAGGTCCAGACATCCTTGACCTCGGCGACGGTTTCGGGATCGCCGTCGATGACGGCGCCGGCCTTGTCGCGGGTCGCCGAAATCAGCTCGCTGACGATGCGCAGCGTGATGTGCGCCTCGCTGCCCTTCATCTCGGCCGAAACGATGTCGGCCTTGTCGATGCCGACGAAGGAGGACTGGATCTTTTCGGCTTTCGCCTCGCGGTCGCCGATGGCCGCGACGAAGCCGTCATAGACCTCACGCGACAAAAGGTTCTTCAAGGTTTTGCGGTCGCCATCGGCGTAGGCCATGACGATCATGTCGTAGGCCATCTTGGCGCCGTCGACGAAGGTCTTCGGGTCGAAGGTCGGATCATTGTCCTTGATCGCCCGCAGGCCCCGGTTGAGATCGGTGTCCGGCTTGGCAAAGGCATCGATCGCCACATAGGCATCGGCCGCCGGCTCTCCCGCCAGCCGCTTGCGCGGCAGCGAAACCACGTTCTCGGGTTTCTGGGCGGCATCCTTGTCGTTTTTGCGCGCTGCCGTATATGGATCGAAGGGTGGGCGCTCGTTGCCCGTGCGTCGGCCAAGCACGTTGCGCAGTTGGAAGAAGATCACCACCGCCGCAATCAGAAAGAAAATCGTGCCGAAGTCGAAGAAGCCCATATCTTGCGCCAATCAATCCCTGCTTTGGCCGGACCAGCGGCCAAGCAAGGGCCGCGATCACATAGCGTTCAGTATCCAGAGCATATAGAACGCATGGCGCAATCATTCAAATCAAAGGCAGCCATACCTATCTAACAGCTCTGGTGCCAGCGGCGATTGCTCGCCGGCCGGCAAAACATCGAAAACGATCGGTCAAGATTTGCGTATTTCGCTGCTTCCCCTGTTCATTCTCGCGCTTCCGCTGCTGGAGATAGCCGGTTTCGTTATTGTCGGCCGCCAGGTCGGCGCGCTGGCGACAGTCGGCTTGGTGCTGGCCTCGAGTGTCGCCGGCGCCCTGCTGCTGCGGCACCAGGGTTTTGGCGTGATGGCCAGGGTCCGTGCCGAAATGGATGCCGGGCGTGATCCGAGCGGCCAGCTTGCGCATGGCGCCATGATCGTGCTGGCAGCGATCCTTTTGATCATCCCCGGCTTCATCTCGGATATTTTCGGCCTTCTGCTGTTCCTGCCGCCGGTGCGCGATCTTGCCTGGCGGATGCTGAAAGGCCGCATCGTGCTGGCAACCGATTTCAGCAGTGGTTTGCGGGCAAGGCAACGCGGCAAGACCATCGATCTCGACGACGGCGACTATTCGCGGGCCGACGACCATACGCGCGGACCGGGTTCTCCCTGGCGCCGCCTCAAGGACGAGTAGCTGCAAGGCAACCGGCGTCTTTTGCAAACTTGTCTTGTCGGGCCGGCCATGATAGCGAACGCCCGAATTTCAATCCGGTCAGCAACGCTGCCCAGGCAAAAGGACCACAGCTTATGGCCAGCAACGACGACGCGCCGACCGGCGCAGCCAACGGTAATGGAAATGCGGCGCAGCCTTCGCTCAACGTGCTTGCACAATATGTGAAGGACCTGTCCTTCGAAAGCCCCGGCGCACCGAACTCGTTGCGCGGCCGCGACAAGGCTCCGGGCATCGCCATCAATGTCAACGTCAACGCCAACCCGCTTTCGGACAAGCAGTTCGACGTCAATTTGACGCTGAACGCAAAAGCGTCGTTCGACCAGGAAGTGCTGTTCAACGTCGAGCTGGTCTATGGCGGCGTCTTCTCCATCAGCGGCTTCCCGCAGGAGCACATGCTGCCGATCCTGTTCATCGAATGCCCGCGGCTGCTGTTCCCGTTCGCCCGGCAGATCATCGCCGAGGCAACACGCAATGGCGGCTTCCCGCCGCTGATGCTAGACCCGATCGATTTCGCGCAGATGTTCCAGCAGAAGTTGGCCGAGGACCAGGCTGCCGCCAAGGTCAAGGTGAGCTGAAGCGGTTGTCTCGCTAGCGTTTGGAAAAACCCGGCCTTGCGCCGGGTTTTTTGTTTGAGACGCCGGCGGGGCAGACGCTGGGTCTGCCAATCTCCCCCCTTGAGGGGGAGATGTCCGGCAGGACAGAGGGGGGCGCGAAGGATCACTCCGGTCAAAATCACTATGCCGCAGAACTCGTTTCCGGGACGACCCGCAGCCACAGCGCCTTTTCGCCCAATGTGCCAACCATGCCCGCGTGCGCGGTGCGCTCGGCATCGGTCAGGCGCGAGGGCAAGGCGATCGGCCGCACACCGATCGAAATATCGATGTCGTCGACATTCTGCCTGCCGCCCGCCGGAGTCAGGATGCTGTCGAGGATAAGGCTTGCCTGCTTGCCGCCGATGAGCTCGATATAGACCTCGGCCAGCAATTCCGAATCGAGCAGCGCGCCGTGCTTGGTGCGGCGGCCGTTGTCGATGCCATAGCGGCGGCAGAGCGCGTCGAGCGAATTGGGGCCCATCGGATGCTTGCGGCGCGCCAGCGCCAGCGTGTCGACGATCCGTCCCGGATCGATGGCCGGATGACCAAGCCGGCCGAATTCGAGATTGAGGAAGCCGATGTCGAAACCGGCATTGTGCGCGACCAGCTTGGCCCCGTCGATAAAAGTGAGGAACTCCTCGGCGATCTCCATGAAAGTCGGCTTGCCCTGAAGATCGGCGGCGCTGATGCCGTGCACGGCCTGCGCCTCGTGATGGATCTGGCGGCCTTGCGGATTGATATATTTGTGGAAGGTTCGGCCGGTCGGGAAACGGTTGACCAACTCGACGCCGCCAAGCTCGATGACGCGGTCCTCGCGCGTGTCGAGGCCGGTGGTTTCCGTATCGAAGATGATCTCACGCATCGAATCAGTCCACTGGTTCCGGCATCATTCTAGCCGAATCACACCAGGAACAAAATGGCAACAAGTAATGTGGGTCTGCAAGCCTCTTAACCAGGCCTGGCTGCCTTATCCACGACTAGTTCGGCGACGATGGCCTTGACGGCCGCGCGAGCGGCGTCAAAGCCCTGACCGGTGTCGATGACAAAGTCGGCGCGCCGGCGCTTTTCGGCGTCGGGAACCTGCCTGGCCAGGATCGACGCCAGTTTCTCCTCGCTCATGCCCGGCCGCGGCAGCACGCGGGCGCGCTGGACTTCAGGCGGCGCGGTGACGACCACGACCTTGTCGACGCGATCGCGGCCGCCGGTCTCGAACAGCAGTGGTATATCGAGCACGGCAAGCGGCGCGCCGGCGGCACGATTTTCAGCCAGGAACGCATCGGCATCGGCACGGACCAGCGGATGGATGATCGCTTCCAGCCGTTTCAGCGCGGCGGCTTCGCCGAGCACCCGTTCGGCCAGCTTTGTGCGATCGACCGCACCGGATCGGGTGGTCCCGGGAAAGGCCGCCTCGACCATGGGGGCGGCCTGGCCGGCATAGAGGCGATGCACCGCCTCGTCGGAATCATGGACCGGCACGCCGGCCTCGGCAAACATCTTGGCCGTGGTCGACTTGCCCATGCCGATCGATCCGGTGAGGCCGAGCACGATCATTTTATCGCGCCGATATCGGCGATGATCATTTGCCGCAGTTCGGCGGTGACCTGCGGCCTGGTGCCGAACCAGCGCTCGAAGCCGGGCACCGCCTGGTGCAGCAGCATGCCGAGCCCATCGACGGTTCTCAGGCCGCGCGCTTTGGCCGCGGCAAGCAGCGGCGTCTCCAGCGGCACGTAGACGATGTCGGTGACGATGGCGCCGTCCGGCAGTCTGCCCGGATCGGCGGACAGGCCTTCATTGCCATGCATGCCGAGCGCAGACGTGTTGACCAGCAGGCCGGCATCCTCGAGCAATTCGCCGGTCGCCGCGAGGTTGTGGGCGGAAACGCCGGCACCGAAGCGGTCGCGCAGCTCCTGCGCCCTCGCAAGCGTCCGGTTGACGATGCGGATATCGTTGATGCCGCGTTGCTTCAGCGCATGGATGACCGCGCGAGCGGCGCCGCCGGCACCGAGCACCACGGCGGGGCCGTTGGCCGCCCAGCCCGGTGCATATTCGTCCAGATTGGCGGCAAAGCCATGGGCATCGGTGTTGCCGCCCCACAATTCGCCATTCTCGAACCACAGCGTATTGACCGCACCGATCTGTTCGGCGTCGGCGTCACGCCGCTTGGCCAAAGCGAAGGCGGCTTCCTTGTGCGGGATGGTGACGTTGCCGCCGCGATAGCCTTGTGCCTGCAGCGTCTGCAGGAATTCGGCAAACGCCTCTGGTGCAACGTCGATGGCCTCGTAGACGCCGCCGATGCCGTATTTCGCCAGCCAGTAGCCGTGGATCTTCGGAGACCTGGAATGCGCGATCGGGTGGCCCGTGACAAACGCCTTTTTCGTGGCCTCAGCCATCGATCGCCCCGAACTCACGCAGCTTGGCCAGCACCGGCAAAAGTGGCAGGCCGACAATAGTAAAATAGTCGCCTTCGATTTTTTCGAACAGCTGGATGCCTTCGCCTTCGATCTGGTAAGCGCCGACGCTGGACAAGGCCTTGGCGCCGACGCGCGCAAGATGGCGGCCGATGAAGGCCGGATCGAGCTTGCGCATGGTCAGGCTGGCGATGCCGACATGCCGCCACAGAACCTGGCCGTCACGGCCGAACACGACGGCGCTGTTGAGATGATGCGTCTTGCCCGACAGCGCCAGCAGATGACGGCGCGCTCCTTCCATGTCGGCCGGCTTATGGAACAGCTCGTCGCCGAGCGACAGCGTCTGGTCGCAGCCGAGCACCAGGGCGCCGGGCTTGCGCTCGCTGACGTCGGTGGCCTTGGCTTCGGCGAGCACCAGGGCGACGTCCTCCGGCGACACGCCACTATTCTGCAGCGGCGCCTCGAGCGCGCGCTCATCGACAGAAGCCGGAACCGCTTCGACAGTGACGCCGGCATTGACGAGCAGCGCCTTGCGGAACGGGCTGCCCGAGGCAAGGATGATTTTTTCGGCCATTTTTTTTCGCCTGATCTTTCCTTCTCCCCTTGTGGGAGAAGGTGGATTGGCGCGCAGCGCCAAGACGGTTGAGGGGTGCTGGACGGAGTGCAGGTGATGCCAAGCTGGAACACCCCTCATCCGAGCGAGCTTCCCTCGGCCACCTTCTCCCACAAGGGGAGAAGGTAAGGACCACCCACAGCACAAGCGCCCAAACCCTAGCGCGTCTTGCCGCGCAGGGCAACGATGGCCGCCGCCGTCTCCTCGATCGAACGGCGGCTGACGTCGATCATCGGCCAGCCGTGCCGCGTGCATATCTGGCGGGCATAGGCGAGCTCTTCGGCGATCGCGGCGCGGTCGACATAATCGGTCGGCTCATAGGCGCTGGTGCCGAGAATGCGGTTCTGCCGGACTTGCGATATTCGTTCGGCGGTGGCGACCAGGCCGACGATCAGCGGCCTCCTGGCATCGACCAGGGTTTCGGGCAACGGTACGCCGAGCACAATCGGAATGTTGGCGGTCTTGATGCCGCGATTGGCGAGATAGATGCTGGTCGGCGTCTTCGAAGTGCGGGAAATGCCGACAAGCACGATGTCGGCATCGTCCATATTGGCTGGCAGCTGGCCGTCATCATGTTCCATGGTGAAATTGAGCGCGTCGATGCGGCGAAAATATTCAGCGTCCAGCACATGCTGCGCGCCGACGCGGCGGCCGGCAGGCGTGCCGAGATAGGACTGGAACACCGTCAGCACCGGCTCCAGCACCGAGACGCAAGGCAGGCCCATGGCCGCACAGCGTTCGTCGATGCCGCGGGCAAGCTTCTGGTCGACCACCGTGTAGAGGATGATGCCCGGCTCCTCCTCGATGTCCTCGAACACCTTCGTCACCTGCTTTTCGGTGCGGATGAGCGGATAGATATGTTCGATGGCGCGCGCATCCTTGTATTGCGCGGAAGCCGCGCGGCCGGCGGCCAGCAGCGTTTCGCCGGTGGCGTCGGAAATCAGGTGAAGATGAAAGAAGCTCTGCGGTTTGTTCACAGGATACATTCCAGGCTGTGGGCCGATGTGGATAAGCCGGGCGGAAAACTCGGCCACCGCAAAGCGACTGTATCAGATGGCGGTTTGTCCACAATTCGATGTGCTGTCGGCTTCTCCGGGCGGTTGGGGACAAGTCCGGGGACGGAGCTTTTTGCCTTCGCTTCATCCACAGGGGCAATTTCCCTGGCGTGGCGGCAACGAATTGACTCCAGTCGTAAATTCGCGGTTTTCCACAAAGTCCTGCAATCCCGCTGGAGAAGCGCGCGACAATATGCTGGCTGGTCTTTTCGAGGGCAAAGCGGGACAGGAGACAACCACCACAACCAACAGACTCTTAGAATCATAAGATTCCTAAAAATAGAATATTTAATTATAGGGAAGCCTGGAAAGGCGAGCGCTCAATGCCTCAAGACCGGATCGTGCTGGACGTGTTGAGAGGCAAAGCGGCGTTTCCGCCGCCGCTCTGGGTGATGCGCCAGGCCGGCCGCTATCTGCCGGAATACCGGGAGACGAGGAGACGGGCCGGATCCTTCCTCGATCTTTGCTACGACCCGGATCTCGCCGTCGAAGTGACGCTGCAGCCGATCGAACGCTTCGGCTTCGATGCATCGATCCTGTTTTCCGATATTCTTGTCGTGCCGCATGCGCTCGGCCGCGACGTGCGCTTCGAGGAAGGACGCGGCCCGCTGCTGACGCCGATCACGGCTGCGGAAATTGCGGCTCTCGACGGCGAAACGTTTCACGTGAATCTCGAGCCGGTCTACGAGACGGTGCGGCGGTTGCGCGCCAGACTGCCTGATGAAACGACGCTGATCGGCTTTTGCGGTGCGCCCTGGACGGTGGCGACCTACATGATTGCCGGCCACGGTACGCCCGACCAGGCGCCGGCCAGGCTGTTCGCCTATCGCGAGCCGGCGGCCTTTCTTAGGCTGCTGAAGGTGCTGGCCGATCATTCGGGTGCTTATCTGATCCGCCAGATCGAGGCCGGCGCCGACGTGGTGCAGATCTTCGATTCGTGGTCAGGCGTACTCGACGAAGCGTCTTTCGAGTTGTTCTGCGTCGAGCCAGTGGCCTCGATCGTCCGGCAAGTGAAGGCTGCCCATCCCAATGTTCCGATCATCGGCTTTCCCAAGGGCGCGGGAGATCACTATCGAAGCTATCGCCAGAAGACCGGCGTGACCGGGCTGGGCCTCGACTGGACCGTGCCATTGTCGACGGCGAAGGAATTGCAGCGTGACGGCGCCGTGCAGGGCAATCTCGATCCGCTGAGGCTTGTAGCCGGCGGCAAGGCGCTTGACGACGGCGTGGGGGCGATCCTGAAGGCGCTGGGCGACGGGCCGCTGATCTTCAATCTCGGCCACGGCATCACGCCGGAGACGCCGCTCGCTCATGTCGAGCGGATGGTCAAGCTGGTGCGGAGCGCATCGTGACGATGATGGGCGCGGACAATGCGAACGGCACCAACACCGGTAAGGGCGCGATGCGCCGCGCGGCAATCGCGATCGCCATTTTCCTGGTGCTGGCCGGGCTGCTTTTGCTGTTCGGGCCCAATGATTTCTATCCCTGGGCGAAGGCGATCCATGTGATTGCCGTCATCTCCTGGATGGCTGGCATGCTCTATTTGCCGCGCTTGCTGGTCTATCATGCCGATGCCGAAAAAGGCTCCGTCCAGTCGGAGACTTTCAAGGTGATGGAGCGCCGCCTGCTGCGCGGCATCATCAATCCGGCAATGGTGATCACCTGGGCATTCGGCCTGTGGCTCGCCTGGAAAGGCTTTGGTTTTCAGGGCGGCTGGCTGCATGCCAAGATCGCTGCGGTGGTTGGCCTGTCGGCCGTGCATGGCTATCTCGCCGGCGCCGTCCGGAAATTTGCCGAAGACCGCAATGAAAAATCGGCAAGGCACTGGCGGATCGTCAATGAGATCCCTACATTGCTGATGATCGTCATCGTCGTCCTGGTTATCGTGAAACCGTTCTGACGTCTTCGGTTGCCCGCAAAAGGCGGCTTGCTCTTTCAACCGACCGACGATAAAAGACGGGTCTTCCTTCCCGTCATGCGCCGCCCATTTATCGCTTCGGCCGCGCCCGGCATTTGTCGCATCCCGCCGATATTTTTCCCAAAGCTTACTCAGAGTCCGTCTAATGATGCAAGAAATGAAACTCACAGAGTTCAAGAACAAGAAACCGCCAGAGCTGATCGCTTATGCGGAATCGCTCGAAGTCGAGAATGCCAGCGTCATGCGCAAGCAGGAGCTGATGTTCGCGATCCTGAAGAGGCTGGCGACCCAGGATATCGAGATCATCGGTGACGGCGTCGTCGAAGTGCTGCAGGACGGTTTTGGTTTCCTGCGCTCTGCCAATGCCAATTATCTGCCGGGTCCGGATGACATCTATATTTCGCCGTCGCAGATCCGGCGGTTCTCGCTGAAGACCGGCGATACGGTCGAAGGGCCGATCCGCAGCCCGAAAGAGGGCGAGCGCTATTTCGCGCTGCTCAAGGTCAACACGATCAATTTCGACGACCCGGAAAAAATCCGCCACAAGATCCATTTCGACAATCTGACGCCGCTTTATCCGACCTCGCGGCTGAAGATGGAGATGGAGGTTCCGACCTCCAAGGATATTTCGGCGCGCGTCATCGACCTGGTGGCGCCGCTCGGCAAGGGCCAGCGCGCGTTGATCGTGGCGCAGCCGCGCACCGGCAAGACGGTGCTGCTGCAGAACATCGCCCATTCGATCACCACCAACCATCCGGAATGCTATTTGATCGTGCTTCTGATCGACGAGCGGCCGGAGGAAGTCACCGACATGCAGCGCTCGGTGAAGGGCGAGGTGGTGTCCTCGACCTTCGACGAGCCGGCGGTGCGCCACGTCCAGGTCGCCGAAATGGTCATCGAGAAGGCCAAGCGCCTGGTCGAGCACGGCCGTGACGTGGTCATCCTGCTGGACTCGATCACCCGCCTCGGCCGCGCCTACAACACCGTGGTGCCGTCGT
This sequence comes from Mesorhizobium sp. M0019, assembly GCF_040323975.1. NCBI lineage: Bacteria > Pseudomonadati > Pseudomonadota > Alphaproteobacteria > Hyphomicrobiales > Phyllobacteriaceae > Mesorhizobium > Mesorhizobium sp. M0019. The sequence continues at coordinate 186,997 of NZ_JAMYVK010000004.1, forward strand.
CCGGCAAGGTGCTGACCGGTGGTGTCGACGCCAACGCGCTGCAGCGGCCGAAGCGCTTCTTCGGTGCTGCCCGCAATATCGAGGAAGGCGGCTCGCTGACCATCATCGCCACGGCGCTGATCGATACCGGCAGCCGCATGGACGAGGTCATCTTCGAAGAGTTCAAGGGCACCGGCAATTCGGAAATCGTGCTCGACCGCAAGGTGGCGGACAAGCGCATCTATCCGGCCATGGACATCCTCAAATCCGGCACCCGCAAGGAAGACCTGCTGGTTCCGCGCCAGGACCTGCAGAAGATCTTCGTGCTGCGCCGCATCCTGGCGCCGATGGGAACGACCGACGCCATCGAGTTCCTTATCGACAAGCTCAAGCAGACCAAGACCAACGCGGATTTCTTCGATTCGATGAATACGTAGGGGGTTGGCCGGCGCCGTCCTTCCCTTCTCCCCTTGTGGAAGAAGGTGGATTGGCGCGCAGCGCCAAGCCGGTTGAGGGGTGCCGGACGGAACTCCGTCGGCGCCAAGCTGGAACACCCCTCATCCGACCGAGCTTCGCTCGGCCACCTTCTCCCACAAGGGGAGAAGGGGGAGCCGCGTTGGACTCATTGCCGGTGCAACAGCCGCTCAAGCTCCTCGGCACTAGTCACCACCGGCAGGCAGACCTGCCCCGTGCAGAGCCAGGCGCCGGGCTCGGCCGTTGGCGGCATGACGCCGCCTGGCAAGGCCGGCAGATTTGTCGCCGAGCCAACAGGCACGACGATGTCCACCCGGCGCGGGTCTGGATTTCGATTCGCAACCGGAACAAGCCTTGGATTCTCCGGTCTATCCACGATCACCAGCTTCAGCGGTTCAAGCGACAAGGCACAGGCATTGACTATACCCGCCTGGCCATAGCCCTGGTGCTCCGCCCGCCCGCCCGCGTGCTCTGCGACTGTCCAGGCTTTTTCCCAGAGATCGAGATCGCCCGAAAGCGACGACAATCGGACCAGGGCTTCGATGATCTGGCCGGTAGCGGAAGGAATGGCTTCGTCGACATCGCCGCGGATGCGGATCGGCACATCCGCGCTGTCGGACGCGGTCAGATAGTAGCCGGTCTTGTCGCTGTCCCGGTGCCAAAGATCGAGTTGCTCAATGAAGTTCCCGGCGCGATCGATATAGTCGGGATTGCCGGTCGCCTCGAACAGTGAGATGGCGGCGTTGGCCATGGCGGCATAGTCGCTCGACAGAGCCGGAAACAGCTTCTTTGCGCCGAGCATCGAATGCGGCAGGCGGCCGTCACGTCCGGCAGCCGCAATTGCGGCAAAGGCCGCTGCCGCCGCTTCGATCCAGTCGGATCGGCCAAGCGACCGTCCGGCCTCGGCAAGGGCTGCGATCATAAAGCCGTTCCAGTCGGTCAGGGCCTTGCCGTCACGCCCGGGCCGCACGCGCTGTTCCCTCGCTGCCAGCAGCCTTTGCTTGAGCGGAACGAGAAGGTCACGATCGACGACGCTCTGCGCCTGTTGAGCATCAGTCTGGCAAATGATCGGCTTGCCTTCCCAACCATGCGTACCGGCAAGCGTGAAGTATTTGAAAAACAATGCTGAATCGTCGCCAACGGCTGCTTCGAGCTCATCCCTGCTCCAGGTGTAGAACAACCCCTCCTCGCCCTCGCTATCGGCATCAAGGCTGGCGGCAAAGGCATCGCCCTCGACTCGCATTTCGCGCAACAGCCAGGCAATCGTCTCTTCGATTCGCAGCCGGAACAATTCCTTGCCGGTTGACGCATAGGCCCAATTGCACAAGCGGATGAGCTGGGCATTGTCGTAGAGCATTTTTTCGAAATGCGGGACCAGCCATTCGGCGTCGGTCGAGTAGCGGCTGAGTCCGCCGCCAATATGGTCATAGATGCCGCCGGCCACCATCTTTTCGAGGCTTAGGAGAACAGTGTCGCGGTGGGATGCGGTGCCGTCGCGCAGCCAGGACAGCCAGAGGCTCTGCATGAACGGCGCGTTGGGGAATTTCGGCGCGCCGCGCAGACCGCCCAAATCGCGGTCGATCATGCCGTCAATGCCATTGGCGAGGTTCGCCAGCATGCCGCGGTCGAGCACGGCCTTGCCATGGCTGCCCGCCAGCCGCGTCTCGACATGCGTGGTCAGGCCGTCGGCACTCTGGTTGAGGCTTTCTTTCTTCTCCCGCCAAGCCTTGTCAACCGCCTCCAGCACCTGGACGAAACCCGGCCGGCCGTAGCGGGCTTCGCGCGGAAAGTAAGTGCCGCCCCAGAACGGCTTGCCCTCCGGCGTCAGGAACATGGTCAGCGGCCAGCCGCCCTGCTCACCCATCGAGGATAATGCCGCCATGTAGATCTGGTCGATGTCGGGGCGCTCCTCGCGGTCGACCTTGATATTGACGAAGAGACGGTTCATGACGGCGGCGACCTCGTCGTTCTCGAAGCTCTCATGCGCCATGACGTGGCACCAATGGCACGCGGCGTAGCCGACAGAGAGCAGGATCGGACGCTGCAGCACCTTTGCTTCGGCCAGAGCGGCGGGCGACCATGGCCGCCAGTGCACCGGATTGCCGCTGTGCTGCTGCAGATAGGGGCTGGCCTCTTCGGCAAGCAGGTTTTGTGCAGGCAATGTCACGGCGCTACTCGATGGCGGATTGAACAAGCATAGCTAGGGCGCTTCGGCAGAGCGGGCAAATGATTTCAAAAGACTCCATCGTGGCGCTGTCGAGCGGGCGCCTGCCGGCCGGCATTGCAGTGATCCGGATTTCCGGGCCGCAGAGTCGATTCGCTGTCGAAACGATTGCGGGATCGAAGGTGTCAAACCGCGTTGCCACCTATCGCAAGTTCCGGGCGCCCGACGGATCGGTGCTGGACAGCGGCCTGGTCGTCTTCTTTGCCGGTCCCGACAGTTTTACCGGCGAGGACGTTGCAGAGTTCCATGTGCATGGCGGGCGCGCCGTTGTGGCGAGGATGCTGGAAACGATCGCCTCCTTCGACGGCGTCAGGCATGCCGAGCCTGGCGAATTCACCCGCCGCGCCTTTCTCAACGGCAAGCTCGATCTGGTCGAAACCGAGGCGCTGGCCGATCTCATCAACGCCGAAACCGAGGCGCAGCGGCGCTTTGCCGTTCACAACGCCCAAGGCGTGCAGAGCGAACTCTATCTGGGCTGGCGCCGACGGCTGATCCACGCCCGCGCGATGATCGAGGCCGAGATCGACTTTGCCGACGAGGATGACGTGCCGGGCTCGGTCGCCGATACAGTCTGGTCCGATGTCCGGGCGATGATCGGGGAAATAGAGCGCCACGTCGCCGGCTTCCGCGCTGCCGAAATCATTCGCGATGGGTTCGAAGTGGTAATCCTCGGCGCGCCGAATGCCGGCAAGTCCAGCCTGTTCAACGCCTTGGCGCGGCGCGAAGCGGCCATCGTCACCGACGAGCCGGGCACGACCCGCGACCTGCTCGAGGTGGCACTGGACCTGGAAGGGGTGCGGGTCAGGGTAACCGACACCGCCGGTCTGCGCGAGGCGCCCGGCAAGATAGAGGCGATCGGCATCGAGAAGGCCAGGACCAAGGCGCACAGCGCTGATCTGCTGTTGCTGCTGGAGGATCTGGCGGAGCCAATCGCGATCGGTGTGCTGACGAGCGACATTCAGGCGCTGAGGGTCGGAACAAAAATTGACCTGTTGGGGGGCAAATCGCCCTCGCCCGCGGTGCGCTATGATTTCGCTATCTCGACGCGGGACGGCACGGGTCTGGCCGAACTGCTGGACGAGATCGGGCGTCGTGCCGCAGTCCAGATCGGCAAGGCCGGCGATATCCTGCCGTCGCGGCTGCGGCACGTCGAGCTGCTCAACGAGACAAAACGCTTCCTGCTCGCAGCAGTGGCCAGTGGTGATCGCGGCCAGGAACTGCAGGCCGAGGAGCTGCGCCTGGCGGCGGATCGGCTCGGACGAATCGTTGGGTCGGTCGATGTCGAAGACATGCTCGATGTGATTTTTTCGCAGTTTTGTATTGGGAAATGACTCACGTGAAACATAGGGGAAGGAGCACCGGCGGTGATTCACGTGAAACACGGGCCCAGGAATAGGGGGGACTGTTTCACGTGAAACGATCCTGCTCGCAGCGTCTCCCCTTCTCCCACAAGGGTGTTTGGACTGGGGACATCGCGAACAGATGTGCGAGGACATCGCGAACAGTTTTGCATGCTATCGCGCCAGGACATTGAGGTCGA